>CALJSD010000171.1 GCA_937976325.1 uncultured Carnobacterium sp. | reverse complement strand
TAAGGCAACGGACTTTGACTCCGTCATTCGTTGGTTCGAATCCAGCTACCCCAGTCCTACAGGCACCGATTCCGGTGCCTTTTTTGTTGCCCAAAACTCCCCTGAAAAGCACACACCCTGTCCTTCCGGTCCCTCCGACTGAAATTATTTGTATTTTTCTTGTTGACTGAATTTTGATAGGGCAGTTGAAAAAGATGTCTCGAAAGATTTGAAAAGTTCCATAGTAGCAGTAATAGGGAATAGCATTCAAAGTGAATTACGACCTCTTGAAAAGTCATTTTCTAGAGGTCGTTTGAATCTTGAAAGAGCTTGAGACTTCGGCTCAAGCCGGTGCCTCCCCAAGACAGTAGCGAGCCTCTCTAACTGAACAGCGCGTCGCAGCACACACCCTGTCCTTCCGGTCCCACCGCTGAAACTATTCGTAATTTTCTTATTAACTGATTATGCTGCAGTGTGCTAAAGGGAAAATTTTAGAAAACTGTAATTGTATGGAGTCTCAGAAGAACTCCTAATGGATTTCATCATAATAACAATAAGGTAATCGCAAGCAATGTGAATTACTGAGGGTTAGCGATTTATCACTTACCCTCAGTTTGAAGCTTGCTACCCTTGAGACAAAGACTCAAGGGGGTGCCGTTATTGTTATAATGATGAAAATAATCCATAGGAGTTCTAAGAGACTCCATCTACTTTTACATAAGATTACTCTTATAAATTTCCCTTTAGCACACCAATCATCCAAAATCGGTCAAAAAGTAAGAAAAATTACGAAATGTTTCAAAAAGGTACTAAAAATTGCCTAACAATAGGAAAAGATTTTAGGTATAATGGAATCAAAGAATCTGCTATAGTCAAATTAGGGTGGAGGGATGTTTTATGAAGCAACGACACCAACAACTGTTGCACTTACTTGCACGCCAAGAATGGATCAAAGGACGCGAATTAGCTTCCTGCCTCGGCGTCAGCGCAAGAACAGTGCGTTCCGATATCGAACAAATCAATCGAGAAATGCCGCATATCATTCAAGCGGATCGCCAAAAAGGATATCACCTCGTGGCTTTCCAACAAAATCGATATGCAGACCCAGAAGGATTACTAAGAGCGCCACAAGATAGCGCAGAAAGAAGCGCCAACTTGCTGAAGCAACTCTTGTTCAATGGGGAGGGCGTTTCTATCGAAGCTTTTTGCGAACAATGTTTTGTAAGCGCTAAAACGTTTGATATAGACCGCATTCGTGTCCAACAACAACTGGAAGAATACGATGGTCTGGAACTCGTGACGAAGAATGGGGCGCTTGTATTAGAAGGGCCAGAAGCCAGCAAGCGAAAATTATACAGGGAACTACTGAAAAAAGAATTAAACGAAGACTTCTTGAATAGCTCAGAGCTCATGAATGTGTATCCGGAGTTGGATATGGAGCAATTAGAGGCGATTATTTGGGCGAAATTAAAAGAATATCGCTATTCGATTCGTAAAACGCTCATGCCGTTTCTATTGTTACATTTAGGCCTGGTGTTGCAACGAGTAAGACTAGGGCAAACGGTACAAGAAGGTAGTGTAGAAGGCCTTGATTTAGAGGTTGAAGCTACGATTGTTCGTTCGATTTTTAAAGAAATTCTAGGCGATAAAGAGATTCCGGAAGGAGAAATTCTTTCCTATGCAAAACTCTTAAAGGCGTATCATAATTCAAATGCCTTTCAATCAGAAGTTCATTTCAAAGGAAAAACGATCCGACTAGAAGAACTCACCAACGCGATTGATGAGCGACTCTTTCAATGGATGGGCATCTCGTTTGTGGATCAAAAGGAATTCAAGGTGCGATTCCAGTTGCACTTGCAAGGATTACTCGAACGAGTGCAGATGAACTTAAGCCTACCTAATCATTATGTACAAACTTTTAAACGACAATATCCGCTGGTGTTTGATACGGCCGTTTCCGTGAGCCAGTATTTAATGAACGAGCTGCAATGCCAAATTACCGAAGAGGAAATTGGATTTTTGGCACTGCATATCGGAGCAGCGTATATGCAAGGTGCGACAAACGCGAAACTTCGCGCGGTCCTTATCGCGAATACGCAATATCCATTGATTGCTGGAAGTGTGGAACGATTGAAGGAGCAGTTCCAACATCGCTTGGATTTTGTGGCAGAGGAAGCGACGTTCACTACAGGTGTGACGGAGTTTTACGAGGCCGATTTACTCATCACCTTTGAGCAAATGGAACCATCCGTTGCGATTCCAGTCGTTCGATTAGGACTATTTTTCAATACACAAGATGAGATTCAACTGATTCGAGTGATGAATACGTTAGAAACGCAGAAGATGAGTGAAACGATTCGTATGCAAATTGGACAGTTGATGGATGAAGCTTTCTTCTATGCTGACGTAGAGGCTACTAGCCGAGAAGAAATTTTAATGGAAATGGGTTCGCGCTTAGAAGAAGCAGGCATCGTGAATGAAGACTTTCTACCATCTGTCATGAAACGCGAAAGTCTCTCTTCGACGGACTTCGATTATTCGATTGCGATTCCGCATCCGTTGCATCCATCTAGCAACCGCTCGATGATTTCAATCGCGGTGTTAAGAGAGCCGATTCAGTGGAATCATTTCCCAGTGAAACTGGTCATCTTACTCGCGTTGAAGGAAGAGGATATGGAATTCATGCAACTCTTCTTACGATGGCTCGGGAAGCAACTTGACTCCCCGGACAAAATGATGTGTTTATTAGAAGCAAAAAATGTAGAGTCGTTTATTCAGGCGATTCGATAAGGAAGGAGGAAATTATATGGAAGGCATTGAGCTAGTGTGTTTTAAGATGATTAGCGCACTAGGGGCAGCAAAATCCAGTTTTATGGAGGCGGTGCAAGAAGCGCGGTTAGGTCACTTTGAAGAAGCGCGTCGATGCATTGAAGAAGGGGATAAATACCATGCAGAAGGGCATGAAGCACACTTCGGATTATTGCAACAAGAAACATCCGGTGAGCCAGTGCAATTATCGCTCTTACTCGTGCATGCGGAAGACCAATTGATGAATGCGGAATTTCTTAAAATCACAGCAGAAGAAATAATCGCCCTTTATGAACGGATTGAAAGTATTAAATAGAAACGGAAGGAGGAAAAGAAAATGAAAAGAATTTATCTATTTTGTAGTGCGGGGATGTCAACCAGTCTAGTGGCTAGCAGAATGCAAGACGTGGCAGATAAGCATAATTTGCCACTAGAAATTAAAGCGTTTCCAGACCGCAATATCGATACGATTTACGAGCAATACCATCCAGACGTAATCTTGTTAGGACCTCAAGTGAAATTCAAATTCAATGCGGTTCACGAAAAATACGATCCGCTGGGAGTTCCTGTCGATGTCATCAATCTTGAAGACTACGGAAATGCAGATGGCGAACGTATCTTGAAACGTGCCATTCAATTATTAAAATCAAAAAAAGAACAATAGGAGGTTAGTACAATGTTTGCAGGTTTAGAAAGTACGATGGGACGCGTGGCAGAACGTCTTAGCACGAACAAGGTGCTAGTTGCGATTCGTGACGGGTTCTTA
>CALJSD010000170.1 GCA_937976325.1 uncultured Carnobacterium sp. | reverse complement strand
TTCAAGTTGTTTTTCTTTGTCGGCGATTGCTTCGGATTGTTTTTCCGCTTCCGTCTTCTGTGAGTCTTTCCACTCTCTCAACTGTTCGAAGCCTTCTTTGGCACTCTTGACATCTTCAAATCCTAGGCTTTTAAAGATCTTCTCCTGCGCTTTCTTGGCTTCCTTGGCTACCAATCCATTCACTTCCTCTTGTGTAAATGTCTTAGCTTCCTCTTTTGCAACTTCAGCAGTTGCCACCTCTCCAGCATTGACAGGCTGGTCTGTTGTTTGGATTTCTTCGGACATTACTTGCCCCTCCTAAAATGTGATCTTCCATTCTTTAGCGACTGTGGATAAAGTCGTAAGCGCCCAGCGGGTAACGATCCCGCAAGAGGTAAGAAACAAGGAGGAAATAACCTCTTATCCAGAAATGAGCGCAAAATAAAAACCGTATGAATAAATCATGCGGTTTCTTGTGATAATTAAGCGGCAGTCTATTCCTGCCAGCCAAGATGACGGATCACCTCCTAATCTTTAATAGCACGATTTGAAACCTTGGCGTAAATATCCACATAAGTCTCTTTCTTGTCTCCGTTATGTGTGATTTCTGCATAATCTCCACAAGGTTCGCTTGATGTAATTGCGTTCGTACTAACAAGAGCTTTCCAGTTTTGCAGGGTCTTGCTAAACCAAACTACAAAGCAGTCTTCTGCTTTGATCTCACGTCCTGACAAACGTGAAAATTCTTGTGATGCCAATTGTTTTGCTTTTTCTAACATTTTTATTCCTCCGTTTTTTCGTATGTTTCTGCAAAAATATCCGGCTTGCATGGATAAAATTCTCCTTGGACACCTTTGATAATGTAGTCACCTTCTGTTGCAACCATCAATCCCTCAAGTGTTTCTATCTTTAAAACTGGATTATCCAAATCAGCATAATCAATTTGGACTGGATCTAATCCTAATTCTGACAATTTTAAAATTGATTCTTCAGTATCTACGAACTGAACTGCCTCAATTACAACTGGTTTTTTACGATATTTCATTTGTTCTCCTTTATTATTTGAAAAAAAACACATTGTGAGTTATAATGAAGTTAAGGTAAAGGTGGTCTAACGCCCATGAAGCAGCTTGCTGTGGAGGCGGTGGGTCACCTTTATTTTTTATTAAGTTTTAAAATGTCTATCAATTCTTCACCGTCTTTTATAATTGCGATGCTTAATCCGCGACGGTTCAGGTCGTATACTTTCTCAAGCTGAGAAAGTATTTCATCGTTGGATAATTTTGTTCTCGTTACATCAAATACAATATTTTCAGATTGTTGTTTCGTCTTTCTTAAATTTCCATCTACAACGCCTTTTCCTGAACCAGTTATCTCTTTCAGGTCAAATTTCAAACCATCAACTAAATAGTCTGGACTCGGTATTTTTTCCGGGAAGTTGACTCGTGGTGCCATTTCGACGTGTTTCCCAAACGTTTTAGATAACCATTCTCCTACTTCTTTCTCTTTTCGAGAATAATCTAGTACTACATGTTTTCCATCGACTTGATATTTCTGGCCGTTGTGCTCCCAGGAATTCATTTCTGTGACCTTAGCTTTACTAGGTTCTACATTTGACAGCC
>CALJSD010000169.1 GCA_937976325.1 uncultured Carnobacterium sp. | reverse complement strand
GGCTCAACCCACTTTAAAGTTTTTAATGGTTCTTTTGGTCTGATTTTTGTTAAAACTGTCATGATTGGTTCCCTCTTTTCCTTATTGTATCAAAACACTGTTCTATTTAAAGAAAATCGCTTCTTTCTTTTGGCGTCTTCCTTAATAAGAGAATACTCCTTAAAACTAAAATGAACCTAAAATCAAAAAAATTTCCACAAAAAAAGTGACTCCTAATAAGAAGTCACTGACTAATTTTCTAAAAGAAACGTCTCGGTATTTCGATGAACAAGATAACAAGAAGTCCATTACTAAGGCTATGTAATAAGATTGCGTCGAACAAACTTCTTCTTCGTTCATACACAAGAAAAAGAACAATAGAGATAATAAGATAATATATAAACTGTATCCAATTGTGGATATACGTAAAATGAAGAGCTGCAAATAGAATTGATACGATGGACATTCTAATAAAAGTATTTACTTTTCCTCGAAGCAAATTATTCAGAAATCCTCTAAAAAGAAATTCTTCTACAAAAGGTGCAATAAACACTAATCCTAGTGCATCTAAAGCAAAAATAAATTTGTCTGTTGTTAGTGTTAGATTTGCTGTAAAGAAAAAATTAACTAGTTTTGATCGACCTGTCCCGTATGCCCATGAACTCCACAAATTATAAATCAAATAGCCTGAAAACATGACAGCAACATACGTTACAAACACAAAAATTAAATCCATCAGTTGAAACTTTCTTTTTACTGTTGGCTTAAATAATTTTGTGTGTACACGGTACATAAAAATTAACAAAATAGCAACGCAAATAATCGTCACAATTAACTCCCACATATCCGCTTGACGACCTAGATTCCATAAATCCCTTTTGAACACAATTTCAATTCCCCCGTATATGGCAATATTCATTACAAAAAAGAATAGAACCCAAAGCGGTTTTTTCAATCGAGCACCCATTTACTTCTACCTCACATGTTTTTTCCTTATATTACCGTTTTATGGCAGATTCTGTCAATATGAAATTCTAAAAAAACAGACTAGCATTTTACTAGTCTGCTCTCAGTCATTATTTCTGACGGATGGTAAATCCTTTATCAGATTTCTTTTTGTTGTTACGGCGGCGAGAATCTTTCCCTTTATATCCGCGTGTATATTCGTCTTCTAAGCCACGGCCACGACGGTCTTCTTTGCGTTTGAAGCTTCCTTTTCCGTTACGTCCTCGGTTGTCTTTACGGTCGCTACGGTTGTAGTTTCCACGACTGTTACCACGTTTGCGGCTAGGCAATGGACGTTCTGGCGTGATTTTAACTGGAATTTCAGTTGGGTCTTTAATCATGCTCTTGAGTAATAGAGCTGCCAATTCTTCTGGTTCGTACTCGTCTAATAAGTAAGACACCGCTTCTTTGAAACGTCTTGGTTCCACAGTTTTCATCATTTCGTCGATAGACTCGATGGCTGTTTTTGTTTGTCCTTCCAAGGCTTCTGTTTGCGTTGGTGGACGAAGGCTTGTCATACGTTTGCGTGTTAATTCTTCAATCACACGTAGGTAATCCATTTCGTTTGGTGTCACGAATGTTACAGACATTCCTTCTTGACCAGCACGGCCTGTACGTCCGATACGGTGTACATAGCTTTCTGGGTCTTGTGGGATATCGTAGTTATATACGTGCGTTACGCCTGAGATATCTAGTCCACGAGCTGCCACGTCTGTAGCAACTAAGATGTCTAAATGGTTGTTCTTGAAGTCACGAAGAACGCTCATACGTTTTTGTTGGCTTAAGTCCCCGTGGATTCCTTCTGCACGGTAGCCACGCATTTCAAGTCCGCGTGCTAATTCGTCTACACGACGTTTTGTACGTCCGAATACGATGGTTAATTCAGGCGTTTGAACGTCTAATAAACGTGTCATAATGTCGAATTTCTCGTAGTCTTTACATTTTACGAAATATTGATCAATTAATGTCGCCGTCATCTCATTTGATTTGATACGAACATGTTCTGGATCTTTCATAAATTGAACACCGATACGTTTAATATCATCTGGCATTGTCGCAGAGAATAAAAGCGTTTGGCGATTTTCTGGAACTTGTTTGATAATCGATTCGATATCTTCCAAGAATCCCATGTTTAACATTTCATCCGCTTCGTCTAAGACAAGTGTTTCCACTGTCGCAAGCTTCAATGTACGGCGTGAAATGTGGTCTAATAAACGACCTGGAGTTCCCACAACGATTTGTGGATTTTCTTTTAATTGGCGGATTTGACGGTTAATGTCCGCTCCACCGTAAACCGCTTGTACACGAACTTTTTTGTCGCGTCCGAGACGGAACAATTCTTCTTGTGTTTGAATCGCAAGTTCACGAGTTGGTGCGATAACAAGTCCTTGTACGCCTTTTTTACTTGGGTCGATTTTTTGAAGCATTGGCAAACCAAATGAAGCCGTTTTACCAGTCCCTGTTTGCGCTTGTCCAATCACATCTAAACCTGCTAGCGCTTTTGGAATGGTTTGTGCTTGAATGGGAGTTGCTTCTTCAAACCCCATTTTTTCGATAGATTCTAGTAAGGCAGAATCCAATCCTAGTTCATTAAATTTCATATTTTCCTCCTTGGATACTTCGGTGAGAAGCACACGAGGGATTTCCCTTCATAACAAAAGTCTGGAGCTTTTCGTAAGAGCACCAGACTTCTACAATCGTTTAAATTTCAAACTATCTATTATAAATGTGTGTACATTTCTCAACTCAGCGAATAGTATAGCACGCATCCAGCGAGAATGCAAAGAATACAGACCGCCGACTCCTGCTTTTTATTCTTTGAAAATGCTTAAAGAATAAGACTTTACGGGCTTCAAATCCTTGCGGATTTATCAATAATAGCTGTAATGGAGCAACGGTTCGAGCCTTTCGTCTCTCACCTTTAAAGCCTCAAAGAAGGAGTAAGAAATAAATTTCTAACTCCTTCTAATTCGCATTTAATGCTATCCCCCATTACTGCTACTATTGAATCCGCTAGATTTTCCGCCCGTAGTCACTGCGCATTCCAAACTGTAAAAAGCGGGAGGAGGCGGTGGGTTTGCTTCTCGTGTTGCGGTTGAGAAATGGGGACACTTTATAATGGATAGTTCTCCATGAGGGGACGAAAAAAGCGAGGGACGGTGGTGCGTCTCTCGCTTTGATTTACATTTATTATTCTGCTTTTAGGGCATCGACAACTGCTAGTAAGCCTGTGCCGTTGCTTGATTTGATAAGGACTTGGTCGCCTTCTTTGAGTTCAGCCTTCAAGTCAGCAATCAAGGCTTCTTTATCCATGTAATGGTGAAGCGCTGCTGCTTCGAACTGGCCTTTCAACGCATCATAGAGTGCTTCCATTTCTTCGCCGTACAAGTACACCAGTGCGACTTCGCTTGGAGAAATGACTTCTGAGATGCTAGCGTGCAATTCTTTCGAATGTTCACCGAGTTCGCGGATGTCCCCAAGAACGAGAACGCGACGGCCTGCTGCTTCGACTGAAACAAATGATTTAATCACCGATTTCATCGCGATTGGGCTCGCGTTGTAAGCATCATTCAAGATGGCTACTCCGTTTTGGCCTTTCACCCATTGCGTACGGTTCTTCGTCAATTCGAAGTTCGCTAAGGCTGACACGATATCTGAGAGTGGAACGTCTAGAGTGCGTGCAATTTCAATCGCTAAAAGCGCGTTTGAAACGTTGTACGCTCCAAGGACTGGTAAAGTGACCGCCACTGTTTCAGTTGGTGTTACTAATTCAAACGCTGTGTGGTCTGAATACAGTTCGATATTTTTAGCTGAGAGTTCCTTGCTTCCTTCGCCGACTGTAACGATGTTGAAGTTTGCCGGTTTTTCAGCTTGTGCAATGCCTGCTGTAATTAAATCTTCATGCGCTGGATAAATAAAAGTTCCATTTTCTTGTAGTCCAGAAAGGATTTCAAGTTTGGCTTTGGCAATGCCTTCCTTGCTACCCAATTGTTCCATATGCGATTCACCAATTAACGTAATCGCAACGACTTCTGGGCGTGCTAATTTTGATAAGAACTCGATTTCGTGGAATTCGCTCATTCCCATCTCTAAGACAAGCGCTTCAGTTGATTCCGGCATATCTAAAATCGTTTGTGGTAAGCCGATATCGTTATTGAAGTTTCCTTGTGTTTTATAGACACGGTGGCGTGCGCCAAGAGCGGCTGCTGTCATATCCTTTGTCGTTGTTTTTCCAGAACTACCTGTGATCCCGACAACGCGTGGAGAAACTTTTTCTAAGTACCATTTCGCTAATTTTTGAAAAGCTTGAAGTGGGTCGTCCACCCAAATGGCGCAGATTCCATCTGGTGGCGTTACATCTTGTTTGCCCCATAACACTGCTGTTGCGCCGGCTTGAATGGCTTGCTCAATATAATCATGTCCGTCTGTTTGCCCTTGAAGTGGCACGAAAAGGCTGTTTGGACCTAATTTTCGTGTATCGAAGGCTACAGATTCGATGACTTCAAATCGATGTGCTGACTGATAATCAATCGCTTCGACGGCTTTTGTAATTTCAGCAACTGTTCCAATACTCATCTTTCTACCCCTTATCTCGCGTGACGATCGTTATAGCGTTTCAACGCTAATTGAATGAGTTCTTCGACTAAATCTTTATAGGAAATGCCCATTGCTTCCCAAAGTTTTGGATACATACTAAATTGTGTGAACCCTGGCATTGTATTCACTTCGTTGATAAACACTTCGTTCGCTTCTGTTAAGAAGAAATCACAACGTGTTAAGCCGCTACCGTCAATCGCACGGAAGGCTGTTTCGGCATATTCACGAATTTTTGCAGAGACTTCTTCTGGAATCGCTGCTGGGATTTGAAGTGTTGTTGTGTTGTTAATGTATTTTTCGTTGTAATCGTAGAAGCCTGCTTGTTTCACGACTTCCCCAACCACAGATGTGTTCACTTCGTCGTTTCCAAGAACCGCTACTTCGACTTCGCGTGCGTCGATACCTTGTTCTACGACGATACGACGGTCGTATTTCAACGCTTCTTCGATGGCTGCTGTTAATTCTTCACGGTTTGTCGCTTTAGAAATCCCCACACTTGAACCCATATTCGCTGGTTTCACGAATACTGGGTAGCGTAATGTTCCTTCGATACGTGTGAAAATCGCTTCTGGTGATTTTTCGAAATCAGCTTTCACAAAAGGTACGAATGGCACTTGTGGAATGCCTGCTTGTTGGAATAAATGCTTGCTGGCAATTTTGTCCATTCCGTTTGCGCTGGCTAATACGCCACATCCTACATATGGTAAGTCTAAGATTTCGAACAATCCTTGAATCGTTCCGTCTTCCCCGTTTGGTCCGTGTAAGATTGGGAAGACCACTGTATCTGGTCCAGCGATATCGCATGGTTGGATACGAACCCCTGTGGAAGTTTCGCCTTCTGTTGTTGCAAAATGCGCTACAGACCCTTCTGTTAAACGAAGCGCTTGGTCAAAGGCTACAGGAGCTTTTAACGCTTCTCCTTTTAACCATGTTCCTTCTTTTGTAATGTACACTGGTTGCACATCGTAATACTCGAAATAAATTTCTTTAATAATTGAACCGGCTGTTAAGATTGAAATATCGTGCTCTGCACTCTTTCCGCCGTAAATCACTACAATTTTCATATGAATCCTCCAAACTATTCGCGTGCTGCGAACCGCCTCATTTAGGCTCTTCGAACGTTATTTTGAAAATAACCTTGCACTTTTCAGTATAACAAAACGGCCCAACGGTTACAAGTTACGGCCAACGCACAAAAAAGCACCTCTCACATCCATAGTGAAAAGTGCTTTAGATGGCGTCATTCATTGGAAGTTTTGCTGAAATCTTCCAGTTTTGATACGTTTCGCTATAAGAGAGTTGTCCGATGCGGACATTTTGTGTCACTTCTTTATCGGCATAATGATAACGATCTTCTGTTAAGAAGATTGGCACTTCGTAGCTGTCTTCTTTCTTTGTGACTTTATCAAAAGCTAGGCTGATTCCTTCACGATACAATGGCATCATTTCTTTGAGCGCTTCGATGGAAATCGCTGAAGCCACTTTGTCGGCACCAAAGAATAAGAACTTCGGTGTCTCGTTCAAGATATCTGTCATCTCGATTTGTACTTGCGCCGATAAGATTGGCAAGAACTGCTCAATTTTACGGTAGTACACTTTCGAGTAGCCATTTTCAAGTGACAAGTAAATAAAGTTATTTTGTAATTTATAGAAGAACGGCGAATGTAAGTGCGTCTTCGCGTGCGAAATATACAGCAAGTCTGCAATTTCTTGCGGCGTTAATTGATGAACGAAATCAATCGAATCAAAGTCCACCCAGTTCGATGGCGCCTCTTTGCCTTCTTCCACCCCTTGGAGATACGCTAACACATTTTTACGCCCCTTCACCCACATGAAGCCCGTATATGGATCGTGGGTAGCAAGGCTGGACTTCCCATTTAAGAGAAGAAGGTTTTGCGGGATCTCAGACTGTGGTAAGGCAGACAAACGAAACGCAATCGACTTCGTTAATACATGGTTCGATACGCTATCGTAATGGATATACAATTGTTTAGCCACAGTCTCACCTCCATAGAGTTTATCATGTTCCATTATATAGGATTTCTTTCTACTAAAACATATATATTAGATTACATTTTTACGTGTGAACCGTTTTCTTTTGTAACAATTTAGCAACATTCTAATCTAGTTCTCAGAAAACAAAAAGACTGAGGAATTCCTCAGTCTCAGGTTACATATTTTCTAATCGTTTAATACGATTAGCCGTTGATGGGTGCGTTGAGAAGAGCGAATCTCCTTCTTCTCCAAACGGATTTGAGATATATAACGCCGCACTCTTCTTGTCGGCTTCCGTCATTGGCGGAGCTTCTGAAATCTTTTGAAGCGCAGAGATAAGTCCGTATGGATTTCGTGTGAATTCCACTGCTGACGCATCTGCTAAGTACTCACGGTTTCGTGACAAGGCCAATTGTAGAATCGTCGACATAAATGGTCCAAGAATCATCGCGATTAAACCGATGACCATGAAAATGGCATTTGCGCCACCACCGTTGTCATCATCATCTCGGTCTCTACTACCGCCACCCCAGAACATCATGCGACTTCCGAATTGGACGAGCATGGCAATCACGGCACCAAGCGCAATCGCAATCGTTTGAAGGCGAACGTCATAGTTACGAATGTGTCCAAACTCGTGGGCAATTACCCCTTCAAGTTCTTCACGATTCAACCGTTCTAATAATCCTGTTGTAACCGCCACAGCTGCATTTTCTGGAGAACTTCCTGTCGCAAACGCGTTTGGAGATTCGTCCTCGATAATGAAGATACGTGGCATTGGCACTTTTGCGATCATCGCCATATCAGTGACGATGTTCCAAATCATCGGTGCTTGATTTTTATCTGTAATTTCTCTGGCATGGTTTAATTGCATCACTACATTAGTCGCATTTGCAATCATCATCATTGAATACAACCCGCCGGCAACAAGGGCGATAATGACCCCAGCGACGACACTGCGTAAAGCATAATATCCAATTCCGATACCCACTGCAACGAAGAGCGCCATGTACAACGCAATCACGACCAGTGTTTTGCGTTTGTTGGAAGCAATTTGTTGGTATAACATCCTAGCACTCCCTCCCTACTAATGAACTGTCAATTAGAATTTCACTTCAGGAACTTTACGAGCTTCAACTGGAGTTTCTAACATTTCTTCTTTAGTGAATCCACCAAAACCAGCAATAATGTTTGTTGGAATTGATTGAATAGAGATGTTATATCTCGCAACACTTGAATTGTATAATTGACGAGCGTAAGAGATTTTGTTCTCTGTGTTTGTCAATTCTTCTTGTAAGTTTAAGAAGCTGTCGTTCGCTTTTAAATCAGGATAGCTTTCAGCTAAAGCGAAAATAGTTTTTAAAGCACCTGATAATTGGTTAGATGCTTCCATTTTTTCTTGTGGTGAAACATCGCTACCCATGTTTGCAATTTGGTTTCTCATCGCAATTACTTGAGTTAATGTTTCTTGTTCGTGTTTTGCGTAACCTTTTACTGTTTCAACAAGGTTTGGAACTAAGTCGTTACGACGTTGTAATTGAACATCGATTTGCGCCCAAGCTTCTTGAACCCAGTTTTTTTGTTGTACAAGTCCGTTGTAAGCAAACATTGCCCATAGAACAATTACTGCTAAGACTCCTAATACAATCCATACTACTGTCATTTTTTGACACTCTCCTTTAGATTTAATACCCTCATTGTACCATATTTTCCTATTTGTGTGTAAAATAGTAGGTAAAGATAGAGTAGCAAAACGTAAAATATTCTGCATCCATCCTAAGACGGATTTTGCAGTAGAAAGGAGCCCCATGATTCAGCATCAGTTATTCTCACCCATTCCACAGACGAAGGAGAATTTCTCTCGTTTTCCACTACCACAGAGCTACAATGATTTTCTTTTGGAAAATGGTGCCGGATTCTTCACGAACACTAAGATTACAACGGCTGAACCAACGCGTTTTGGCCTCGACTACGCGCTCTGTAATGGACTGAGTGGCTACTCAGGAGGCCCGTATTTCCCAAGTATTCTCGATGCCTCATGGTCTCCAGAAGTAACCGGATTGCCTGAGTACTTCGTAGTCTTTTTCCAAGACGGACCTGTCTTCTATGCCTTCGATTATCAAAATGGACCTGACAAGGAACCAAGCATCCGTCTGATTGATGTTGAAATGGATCAATGGCTCGAAGTGGCAAACACCTTTGACGATTTCCTCTCTCAACTGGAGGTAACAACCGAAGACATAACGTATGATATGAAAGACTGGATTTCCATCCATACCTTGCTGCAACAAATCGGACAGGAAAACGCTGATACACTGGAGGGACTCCTTGAAATCTTGCAAGACACCCACCCACAACTCTTCTTGCAGCAAACAGCCTATGCCTTAGAGCATACAGAGTCCGACGCCGTTCGTTCGCTATATAAAGAACGCTTCGCCTTTATCGAGGACTTCCTCAGTGCAGAATTCGCTTCTTATCCAGAATACGCGCACTGCAAAGCCCTATTATCATAACCACAAAATAAGACCAACATATCCGTTGGTCTTATTTTCTTCCTCTATCCATCCTCTTTTTATAAGCATCTCCAAAAAAGTGTTCAAAACGAAGAACACGAGGAGTAGCACTTTCTCCTACTATCTCCATTCCATCATCTTTTTTATAAGTATTACCAAAAAAAGAGTTCAAAACGAAGAACACGAAGGATTTTATAGTAGCAGTAATGGGGAATAACACAAAATGCGAATTAGGAGCCGTAGGAAGTTATTCCGTACGGCTCCTTTGAGGCTTTTGAGGTGAGAGACGACAGGCTCGAACCGTTGTCCCATTACAGCTATTATAAACAAATCCTTCAGTGTTCGTAGTTTTGAACGAAGTTCATTTTTTAGTAAGCACCTTGCGGTGTTTTATTCCAAAAAGAAAAAGAGGGGTGAAAAACTTTCACCCCTCGCCCTTTTGGATTACATCATACCCATGCCCGGATCCATCCCTGGCATTGGTGGTGCTACTGGAGCTGGTTTGTCAGCTACAACAGCTTCTGTTGTTAATAATAATGCTGAAACAGATGCAGCATTTTGCAATGCAGAACGTGTTACTTTTGTTGGGTCCACGATACCTGCTTCAATCATGTTTACCCATTCATCTGTAGCGGCATTGTATCCAATTCCTTTTTCTTCAGATTTCAAACGAGCAACAATGACTGAACCTTCAAGACCCGCATTTTCTGCGATTTGACGTAATGGTTCTTCTAATGAACGAGATACGATTTTCGCGCCTGTCGCTAAGTCGCCTTCTAATTCAAGAGCGTCTACGACTTTTTGAACGTTCACAAGAGCTGTTCCCCCACCTGAAACGATACCTTCTTCAACCGCTGCGCGAGTTGCGTTTAAGGCATCTTCAATGCGAAGTTTTTTCTCTTTTAATTCAGTTTCAGTAGCGGCACCGACTTTAATTACGGCAACCCCACCTGACAATTTAGCAAGACGTTCATGTAATTTTTCACGGTCAAAATCACTTGTTGTATCTTGTGCTTGTGCGCGAATTAAAGCAACACGGTTCGCGATTAATTCTTTAGAACCTGCACCTTCAACGATTGTAGTGCTGTCTTTAGAAACCACAACTTTACCAGCTGTCCCTAATTGAGCTAATGTTGCGTCTTTTAATTCTAAGCCAAGGTCTTCTGTAATCACTTGAGCACCTGTTAACACAGCGATATCTTCTAACATCGCTTTACGACGGTCACCGAATCCTGGAGCTTTTACAGCTACCACGTTAAATGTTCCGCGTAATTTGTTTAATACTAATGTTGGTAAAGCTTCGCCATCCACGTCATCCGCGATGATTAATAACGCACGTCCTTGTTGAACGATTTGTTCTAATAATGGAATGATTTCTTGGATGTTTGACACTTTTTTATCTGTGATTAAGATAAATGGATTGTCTAAAGTCGCAATCATCTTGTCGTTATCTGTTACCATGTATTGTGATAAGTAACCACGGTCAAATTGCATTCCTTCTACAACATCTAATTCTGTTTCAATTCCTTTAGATTCTTCGATTGTGATAACACCGTCGTTGCCCACTTTTTCCATAGCTTCAGCGATTAATTCACCGACTTCAGCTGAACCTGAAGAAATAGCCGCAACTTGTGCGATGGCTTCTTTTGATTCTACTGGACGAGAAATGCGGTGTAATTCTTCAACCGCTGCTTTAGTCGCAAGTTCAATCCCGCGACGGATGCCTACTGGGTTTGCTCCAGCAGTTACGTTTTTCAATCCTTCACGAACGATGGCTTGTGTTAAAACAGTCGCTGTTGTTGTACCGTCACCGGCAATATCGTTTGTTTTTGAAGCCACTTCAGCCACGAGTTTTGCACCCATGTTTTCGAAGTGATCTTCTAATTCGATTTCTTTAGCGATTGTTACCCCATCATTTGTAATCAGTGGAGAACCGAATGCTTTTTCTAATACGACATTACGTCCTTTTGGTCCTAATGTTACTTTTACTGTGTTCGCTAAAACGTCCACACCACGTAGCATGGCGCTTCTTGCGTCTTCTGCAAATTTAATATCTTTCACCATAATTGTATCCTCCTTTATTCAACAATTGCGATAATGTCTTTTTCTTTCACGATGATATATTCTTGACCATCTAATTTAACTTCTGTTCCTGAATATTTCTCGAATACGACTTTATCGCCAACCGCTACTTGACGGTCTTCTGCAGCAGTGAATTCGCTTGTTGCGATGACTTTTGCAAATTGTAATTTTTCTTGAGCAGTTGTTGGTAGGAATAATCCTCCAGCAGTTTTTTCTTCTTGCTCTACCATTTGAATAACAACTCTATCTTTTAAAGGCTTTAACATATGAAATCCTCCTTCATCTTTTTTAGCACTCAAAAACACTGAGTGCTAACTCATAGTTTTATGATACTCATTTGGTCAGGAAAAATCAAGAATAAATACTTGCTTATTTGTCTGGAATTTTGTAAGATTTTGACAGGAAAGGATGATTGCTATGACACGAAAAAGTTTCTTCAGAAAACTATATTTTGAAATCATATTAGCCGTCTTCTTTATCTTTCTAGCAACGACGCATTATCCTGGAAATGGATTTGACTTTATCACATTATTCTGCTGTCTATTCGCAACGACAAGCATCGTAACAAGTATCAACATGCTTCGCACCTATAACGAGTTGAAAAAACTCGCCAACCTCATCGAGAATCTTCCCGATGACGAGGATTCACTAGACGATAAAGGACCAAAAGAAAAGCACTAATCTCTCCGCAAATCGGATTGGATTAGTGCTTATTTTTTATACAAAAAAGGCACCCTTTAAGGATGCCTCTCAACAGATTATTTTTGGTTGTCCAAGAAATAAATTAGTGTTTGAAGTTCGTTTGTTAAGTCCACGTTTTGAACTCGAACGTTTTCTGGTACGTCTAAGCGGATTGGTGTGAAGTTCAAGATTCCGCGAACATTTGCTTCTACTAAGCGGTCTGCTGTTTCTTGAGCTACATCTTGTGGCACTGTTAAGATAGCCACTTGGATTTGTTGAACTTTCAATTGTTCTACCATTTCATCCATGCTGTAAACTGGCACACCTGTTTGGATAGTTCCAACGATGTCTTCGTTTACGTCGAACGCTGCGCTAATACGCACGTTGTTGCTTTGGTGGAAATTGTAGTTTAAGAGCGCTTGTCCTAATTTACCAACCCCTACTAAAGCTACGTTTGTTAGGCGATCTTGGTTTAAAGTATGGCTGAAGAATTCTAATAAGTATTCTACATCATATCCATATCCACGTTTTCCTAAAGCTCCAAAGTATGAGAAGTCACGACGGATTGTTGCGCTATCTACTTTTACGGCTTCACTTAATTCTGTTGATGAGATGCGACGTTTTCCTGCATCGTGCAAGAAACGTAAGTAACGATGATAAATGGCCAAACGTTTCGCTGTTGCGCGTGGCACTTCGATTTCCTTCATTTCGTTAATATCTTTCATGAATAAAACTCCCTTTTTCTTTTATATCCATGCGTATTCTATCACAACAACTTTTTATTTCACAAACACTTTGCCTTGCTCTCACGAATTATTATGAATTTCGCTTATATACAGCAAGCCTTGTGCTTTTTTCTTCACAACCTCCCTATTGTGAATGTGAATGCAAAGAAGAACGCGTATCAATATTGTTCCCCTTCTTTTTTATGCTAAAATAAACTGAAACTACATTGAAAGGACCCGTCATGATTTTACTACAAGGACAAGGACTCGCGCGTACGTTTGCGGATGAAGTCCTATTTGAAAATATTACAATTCATATTCAAGAAAATTCGCGGATTGCCATCGTTGGCCGTAATGGTACTGGAAAATCCACACTGCTAAAAATGTTGGCTGGTATCGAAGAACCTTCACTTGGCGCTGTGTCAAAGAAGAAAGACCTCTCGATTGGCTACTTAGACCAATACGCTGCCATCGAGTCTTCGCGTACCGTTTGGGAAGAAATGGTGCATCTCTTTGAAGATGTGGAAACTTTGAAGAAACAAGCGCAAAAAGCGGCCGAACAACTCGGCGACCCAGACCTTCTGAGCGACCCTGTGGCGTACGAACTCGCCTTGAAGCGTTACGACCAACTGCAAGAAGACCTCAACCAGAAGAATGCGTATGGTTACGAGTCTGAAATTCGTACCGTTCTTCACGGCTTCCGTTTCTATCCAGAAGACTACGATCAACCAATTCAATCGCTCTCTGGGGGCCAACGTACTCGTTTAGCTCTAGCTCGTATTTTATTAGAGAAACACGACTTACTCATTTTAGACGAACCAACCAACCACTTGGATATCGAGACATTGACATGGCTTGAAGACTACTTACGCTCTTCTAGTAGCGCGCTTGTCATCGTATCCCATGACCAATACTTCTTAGACCGCGTGTGTAACGAAGTCTATGAAATCAGTCATAAGGCCTGCGAATATTACAAGGGCAACTACTCGCACTACTTAGAAGAACGCGAACAACGATACTTACTCAAACAAAAGGCCTACGAGAAGCAGCAACAAGAGATTCACGACTTGGAAGAATTCATCGCGAAAAACTTGGTGCGCGCCTCAACGACGAAACGTGCGCAATCACGCCGTAAGAAACTTGAGAAAATGGAACGCTTAGAAAAACCAAAAGGCGATCAGCGCTCTGCTCGTTTTGAATTTACCGTTGAACGCGAATCCGGAAACCAAGTGTTGCAAGTGACTGATGCTTATATCGGCTACGACCACGAAGCCTTGAGCGGTCCGATTTCCTTCCAACTTCGTAAGCGTGAAGCCATCGCGATTGTGGGGCCTAACGGTATTGGAAAATCTACCCTCTTGAAGTCGATTACGGGAGAACTTCCTTTAATCGAGGGCTCGATTGATTTAGGCGCTGGCGTTCAAGTCGGCTACTACGACCAAAACTTGGCCGGCCTCTCATCGAATCAAACGGTTCTAGAAGAACTCTGGTCTCGCCATTCAACAATGCCTGAAAAAGACGTCCGTTCGATTCTCGGCAGCTTCCTTTTCTCAGGAAACGACGTAGAGAAAACAACCGCTCAACTTAGCGGGGGCGAAAAGGCCCGTTTAGCGCTTTGCAAACTGTCTCTTGAACATGATAATTTCCTATTGCTCGACGAACCAACCAACCACTTGGACATCGACAGTAAAGAAGTCCTCGAGGATGCCCTTATCGACTACGACGGCACGATTTGCTTCGTATCGCATGACCGTTTCTTCATCAATAAGGTCGCAACGGCCATTTTGGAGATTGAAGAAACTGGAAGCACGCTGTATTTAGGCGACTATGACTACTATCTCGAGAAAAAACAAGAGAAAGAAGAACTCGCCGCGTTGCAAGAGGCCAAGAGTGTCGAAACAACAACAGCTGAGCCGATGACAGAAGCCAAAGCCAGCTACCATGCCTCTAAAGAAGAGCAACGTCAAATCCGTACGCTCACTCGTCGCATCGAGCAACTAGAAACTGAGATGCATGATATTGAAACGGCCCTCGAACAAGTGCACGAGGCGATGACACTGGAAGAAAACTATTCTGATCCAGATAAATCCGCTGCCCTCTCAACCGAAGAAGGCGCCCTTCTTGAACGCCAAGAAACACTTCTCGCTGAGTGGGAAGAAGCGTCTCTAGCTCTAGAAGAATTCACTCAATAATCTTTTGAAATTATCATATATGATAATTTTGCACTTTCAGCATTTCAAAAAAGCGTAGACTCTTTTTTAGAGCCTACGCTTCTTTTTTATTGTTAATGTTGCCACTGACTTTGATAGAGATTGTAGTAAAATCCACGTTGCTCCATCAAGCTGGCATGATTTCCTTTTTCAATCACATGTCCGTCTTTTAAGACGAGAATCACATCCGCGGTACGAATCGTCGACAAGCGGTGCGCTACGATAAAGCTCGTGCGTCCTTCCATCAGATGTTGAAAGGCTTCTTGAATCTTCAACTCGGTACGAGTATCGATGGAAGACGTTGCCTCATCGAGAATCAGCATATTAGGTTGTCCCATCATCACACGCGCGATGCAGAGCAATTGTTTTTGCCCTTGTGAGAAATCTCCACCGTCATCAGAAATCACCGTATCATACCCTTGCGGCAGACGGCTAACGAATCCATGGATATGACAGAGTTTTGCGATACGAATCATCTCTTCTTCGCTAATCGTTGGGTTCCCCATCGTGATATTCTCACGGACAGTACCCGTTTGAAGCCATGTTTCTTGAAGCACCATTCCAAATCCATTTCTAAGTGAATGGCGGGTGATGTCTTCAATAGAATGGCTATCAATCGCTAATTTTCCACTATTAATCTCATAGAAACGCATCAATAAATTAATCAAGGTCGTCTTTCCACTTCCGGTTGGACCGACAATCGCCACGCGTTGCCCTGGTTTGACATCCAGCGAGAAGTCTTCAATCAGCGGTTGGCCTTTCACATAAGAGAAGTCCACATGGCTAAATTCCACCGCTCCGTCAAAGCTTTCAGGAGACACAGCATCTTTGCGTTCTGGACTTTCAGAAGGTTGTTCCAATAGTTCAAATACGCGGTTGGCACAGGCAATCGCATTTTGCAATTCGGTAATCACGCCTGAGATTTCATTGAATGGTTTCGTATATTGGTTGGCGTAACTTAAGAAGGCCGATAGTTGCCCGACCGTCACGCCACCATTAATGACGAAGAACGCCCCGAACACGCCCACACTGGTGTAGACAATACTATTAACAAAGCGCGTTGCCGGATTCGTGATGCTCGAGAAGAAGATAGCCTTGAGCGATACATCTGTTAGGTTCTTATTAATCACCGAGAAGTCCTCGATGACTTTTTCTTGTCGTTGGAAGGCCGTCACCACTCGTGTCCCTTCAATCATCTCATTCATATAGGCAGTTTGGTCGCCACGAATTTCCGATTGCTGTTTAAAGAAATGATAGGATTTCTTCGCAACAAAGCTGGCCATCACAAAGGATACTGGCGTCACCACCACAACTACAAGCGTCAATGTCATATTGACACTAAGCATAAAGATTAACGTTCCTAGAATCGTCATCACACCGGTAAATAACTGCGTGAATCCCATCAACAGCCCGTCCGCGAATTGATCCGCGTCAGCAATAATACGGCTCTCGATTTCTCCGGCTGGATGAATATCTAAATAACTGAGCGGTAATGTCTCGATTTTTTCAAGTGCGCCTCTACGAAGGTCCCGCACAACCGAGTACGTCATCTTGTTATTGCTGAGGTTCATAAACCACTGCGCGATGGCTGCCATTGCTGTAAAGAGTGCAATCTGCCAAAGAATGGCAAATAGTCCTTCATAGAAGACTTGGCCCGTGTCTAGCATTTGGTCTACGGCTTCCCCAACTAATTTTGGAATCATTAACGTTCCGAATACATTCACACTCGCCAAAAGAATCGACGCTACAAAGTAGATGCGGTAGCGACGGATGTAGCGGAGGACTTTACGGATGGTTTCCCATTGAGTTGTCTGTCTCATGCTTCATCCTCCTTTGGAAATTGTGAATAGTAAATTTCTTGGTAAATTTCGTTGTTCGCTAAAAGCTCTTCATGCGTGCCTTTGCCGACAAGATTTCCTTCATCTAATACAAGAATTAAGTCTGCATACTGCACAGAAGCTGCCCGTTGCGACACGATAAAGGTTGTTGGACGTGGCGTTTGGTTCTTGATGGCCTCACGCAATTTCGCGTCGGTCGCAAAGTCTAACGCCGAAGCACTGTCATCAAGAATTAAAATCGGTGCTTGTTTGGCAATCGCACGTGCAATCGTCATCCGTTGTTTTTGCCCACCGGATAAATTGCGTCCATTTTGTTCGATGCCATAATCCAGTCCGCCTTCTTTTGTTTGTACAAACTCACTGGCTTGAGCAACACCGAGCGCATGTTCTACGACTTCAGTAGAAGCCGATGCATTTCCAAAACGGACATTGTCGGCAATCGTTCCACGGAAAAGTTGCGCCTTTTGCAAGACCATTCCGACCGCCCCACGAATCGATGCAAAACGGTAGTCACGAACGTCATTGCCGAATACTTCAACTTCCCCTTGGGTCGCATCATAGAAACGAGGAATCATATTCACAAGAGACGATTTCCCGCTACCCGTCCCACCGATTACGCCGATGGTCTGTCCTTTCAACGCGGTAAATGAAATATGGTTGAGTGCTGCATTTTGGTCTCCTTGATACGTCAACGTCACGTCTTTAAACGCCACTGCCACTTCGCCTTCTGGATGAACTTCTTTCGTTCCTTCGACCATATCTGGCTCAATCGCTAGAATATTGTCGATACGTTCCGCACTCGCTACGGATTTTGTCATCGTTACGACAAGGTTTGCGAACTTCACAAGCTCCACTAGAATTTGTGACATGTAGTTTGTTAAAGCGATAACGTCCCCTTTTGACAAGGTCCCTGTATCCACTTTAATCGCCCCACCATAAAGAATGACGATGAGCGCCACATTCACAATCACAAACGTAATAGGATTCATAGCTCCTGAGAGGCCACTCACCTTTTGTTGCGCTTGATTCAATGTTTCAGTATCTTCTCTAAAGGTATGAATTTCTTTTTCTTCGCGGTTAAATGCACGAATCACACGCACCCCAAGTAGATTTTCATGCACAAGGCGCATAATGCGATCCAATTTTCCTTGCACACGGCGATACATTGGAATCGTCCAGTAAATAATCCCAAATACAACGACTGCTAAAATCGGCACCGTGATAACAAATGTCCATGCCATTTCCACATTCACGACAAACGCCATCACAATCGCTCCACCGACGATAAACGGTGAACGAAGCAATAGACGAAGCGCGATGTTTAATCCGCTTTGCACAAGATTCATATCACTCGTCAAACGCGTAAGTAAAGTGTCATTTCCCAGTGCATCGAGTTGCGAAAAGCTAAAGTATTGAATTTTTGAAAAGAGCGCCTGTCTTACATCAGCGGTAAATCCAGTTGCTGCCTTTGCCGCAAAATACTGAGCGGTAATCGACACGACAACGCCTAAAATCCCTAGACCAATTAAGATGGCCCCTTGATGAAGAATCAAGGACGTGTCTTGGTTTCCAATCCCTTTGTCGATAATGACCGCCATAATGAGCGGAACAAATAACTCCAGAATCGCTTCGAATAATTTGAATAACGGTGCCAATATCGTTTCTTTCAGATACGGCTTTAAATAAGGTTTTAATTGGTTCACACGCGTACTTCCTTTTACATCAATAGTACTTTTATTTTATCACAATTTGCGCTCTACAAAAGCAGAAACCCTTGATTCCTACTGTTGATTATACAGGGTGTAACAATTATGTTACGTAACAAAAATGTTACACTCACTTTTAATTTCCTAAAGATGTATCATTAATGATACATCGCGTTTTTTAGGACATAAAAAAGGACTGGATAAAATATCCAGCCCTATCAACTTTAAAAACATCATTTACGTAATCCGTGTTCTTCGATGTACTCCGCAATTTGGATGGCGTTGCTCGCTGCACCCTTACGAATATTATCGCCCACACACCAAATGTGGAAGCTGTTTGGTTGAGAAATGTCGCGGCGAATACGTCCCACATACACTTCATCATGTCCAGTTGCTTGTAATGGTGTTGGATATACATTTTCCTCAGGTTTATCTAATACGATTACGCCTGGTGCTTTTTCTAAAATCGCACGAATTTCTTCAGGAGTTGTATCTTTTTCGAAAGTCACGTTGATTTCTACAGAGTGTGAGTTGAATACAGGCACACGCACACAAGTAGCTGTGATGGCTACATCGTCTGACAATCCAAGAATCTTGCGAGTTTCTTGAATCATTTTCATTTCTTCTTTTGTATAGCCGTTTTCTAAAAATACGTCGATATGTGGCAATACATTATTGTAAATTGGGTGTGGGTAGTTTGTTGGAGCTTCTCCTTTTTCCCCATTTCTTAAATCGTTAATCCCTGCTTGTCCAGAACCTGAAACAGCTTGGTAAGTTGTATACGCCACACGTTTTAATCCAAATGCATCATGCAATGGACGTAATGGCACAACAGATTGGATAGTTGAGCAGTTTGGATTTGCGATAATCTTACGTTCTAATGTTGGTGCGTTACACTCTGGTACGACTAAATCAATCTCTGGATCCATTCTCCATGCGCTTGAGTTGTCGATGACAATTACGCCGTCACGTTCTGCGATTGGCGCAAATTTCAATGAAGTGCCGCCCCCTGCTGAGAAGATGGCGTAGTCAATATCACGCTTGAAGGAGTCTTCCGTTAATTCTTCGACTACATAATCTTTTCCTCTAAACTGTAGTACTTTTCCTGCTGAACGCGCTGATGCAAGTAGATATAAGTGGTCCACTTGTAAGTTGCTTTCTTCTAAACGTTCAATCATTTTTGTTCCAACGACACCTGTCGCTCCTACAATTGCAATATTTACCATAAAAAAATCTCCTTTTTGCTAAAACGCTATGTTGAAAATTATAGCGAATCTCTCGTTAAAAGTAAAGAAGCGTCTTTCTTTGCGACACATTTGTAGCTGGTATAGATACACTCTTTCACGAGTGCGTCATCTGAGCATACATTCAGCGCGATTGAAATCCAATGCTTCTTGTTCATATGATAGGCTTCGAAAATCCCGTCAGTCGCAACGAGCCGTTCCTTGTCTTCCGGATGAATCTTCACGTTCAAAATTAGGGCGTTCGCTTGGGAGGCTACTCCTAGTTTTTGAAGAGGCACTTCCATCATCAGCGCATACCATTTACCGTGTTCTTCAACCGTAAAGCCCATCGTCCCCGTCTTCTCAAACGGATTGCCATGGTACGGGACGATATGTTCGGTAATCCACTTCGTCCATTTTTGGCGCGCTTCTTCGATATCTGATTGCTCGGGATGCATCCACTGAAACACTAGCTCCTCTGCCTCTTCACGCAAGGCTTGAGCGATGCTGCTACTCGTTGTCGGTATATCGAATAAGGTATAGCGCTCGTTAACCTCATCGAGCGCTACGATTTCTAAGCCTTGTTTTTTACTGGCACTCACCACCTGAAAGGAAAATCCCTCCATTTGGCTTGGAAAGATTTTTCCTTCTAGTTCTGGTAAGTCCGTTTTTAATGTCCATTTCATAAGTGCGACCTCTTATAAGCGATACTCGGCACGCAATTCGAGAATCACGTCGCGTAAATCGGCTGCTTTCTCGAAATCGAGGTCCTTGGCTGCCGCACGCATATCCAACTCGAGTAACTCGAGCGCTTCTCGGCGTTGCTCTTGCGTCATCTTCTTGAAGTCTTTTGCAGTCGTTGGCGCATCTTCTTTTTCGACCTCGTGCGTAATCGCAATTAAATCGCGGATATTCTTCACGATGGTCTTCGGCACGATACCATGTTCTTTATTGTATGCCTCTTGGATGGCACGACGACGATTCGTTTCATCAATCGCTTTTTGCATCGAATCCGTAATCTTATCGGCGTACATAATCACACGACCGTTCGCATTACGCGCCGCACGTCCAATCGTTTGAACAAGAGAACGTTCACTACGAAGGAAGCCTTCCTTATCCGCATCGAGAATCGCCACAAGCGACACTTCCGGAACGTCTAACCCTTCACGAAGCAAGTTGATTCCGACCAACACGTCGAATTCCCCGAGTCGTAAGTTACGGATGATTTCCGTACGTTCCAATGTCTTAATGTCGCTATGCAAGTACTTCACCTTAATGCCTACTTCTTCTAAGTAGTCGGTCAAGTCCTCGGACATCTTCTTCGTTAATGTCGTAATAAAGACACGCTCGTTGCGTTCGACACGTAAATTGATTTCACTAATTAAATCATCAATCTGTCCTTTAATTGGACGAACTTCCACTGGCGGATCGAGCAAGCCGGTTGGACGAATGATTTGCTCGGTAACTGTTGGCGTATGCGATAACTCGTAAGGCCCCGGAGTAGCCGAAATGTAAATGATTTGTGGCACGCGTTCCTCGAACTCTTCAAAGCGCAATGGACGGTTATCCAAGGCACTTGGCAAGCGGAAGCCGTATTTAATCAACTGCTCCTTACGAGCACGGTCCCCGTTATACATTCCACGAATTTGCGACATCGTAATATGCGACTCATCGACCACAAAAAGAGAATCTTTCGGGAAGAAGTCTAGCAAAGTATACGGTGGTTGTCCTGGACGTCGACCATCCATATGACGGGAGTAGTTCTCAATCCCGTTACAGTAGCCCATCTCAAGAAGCATTTCGATATCATAGTTGGTACGTTGCTCCAAGCGTTGTGCTTCTAGCAGTAAGTTATCGTCTCGTAATTCCTTGAGTCGTTCCGCAAGCTCTTCTTTAATCGTAGCCACGGCACGTGAAATTTGGTCTTCGTTGGCCACAAAGTGCGTCGCTGGGAAGATTGGCACGTGTTCCACAGTTGCTTTAATTTCCCCCGTCAACACATCGACTTCTTTAATCGCTTCGATTTCATCTCCAAAGAATTCAATACGAAAGGCTGTCGCATCATTTCCCGGAAGGAAGATTTCCACTACATCCCCACGAACACGGAACGTTCCGCGGCGGAAATCATAGTCGTTACGCTCGAACTGCATTTCTACCAATCGACGCAATAAGTCATCGCGTTCGATTTCCATGCCTTCACGAAGCGACAATACATGGTCGCGGTAATCTTCTGGGTTTACTAAACCGTACATCGAAGACACGGACGCCACTACAATCACATCGCGACGTTCTAGAAGGGCGCTTGTTGCCGAGTGACGTAATTTATCAATCTCATCGTTGACGCTCGATTCCTTCTCGATATACGTATCGCTGGCAGGAACGTACGCCTCTGGTTGATAGTAGTCATAGTACGATACAAAATATTCGACCGCATTGTCCGGGAAGAATTCTTTCAACTCTCCGTACAACTGGCCGGCTAATGTTTTATTATGCGCTAATACTAGCGTTGGTTTATTCACTTCTTGAATTACATTGGCAATCGTGAACGTCTTCCCTGTCCCCGTTGCTCCAAGTAAGGTCTGTTCTTTGACCCCATTATTAATGCCATCGACAAGTTCCTTGATGGCTTGAGGTTGGTCTCCATTTGGTGCATAAGGAGCCACTAATTTAAATTGATCCATGACTTCACCTCTTTCTTTTCTAGTATACCATCATTACGGGAGTTTTACCGTTTGTCCGTCCTGCCCGTTCATATTACCATGCTTGCAATTCAAGTAGGACTTTTGTATAATAGTTCGTGTTGGAAACAACTGATCAGTGATTATACATGTAAAACGAAAGAGGGGTGAACCCATTGCCAAATATCGCATCACAAATCAAACGTGTTCGTA
>CALJSD010000168.1 GCA_937976325.1 uncultured Carnobacterium sp. | reverse complement strand
AACCTACGACAACCACTTCGTTTAGTTTTTGAGCAGAAGAGTGAAGTGTAACGTCTACAACGCTGCGTCCACCCACGCCTACTTTTTGTGTTTCATAGCCGATATAATCGAACTGTAATGTTGCGTTCGAAGCGCATTGGATGCTATAATTACCATCGATATCAGTAATACTATTTGCCTTTGCGCCTACTTCTCTAACGGTTACACCGATTAAAGGTTCACCACTATCGTCTTTTACGACACCTTTTACAGCAGAAAGTTTCATTCTAACACCTTGTTCTCTCAATTCTTGAGTTGGCTGAATAAATGTTCTCGCTACATATTGGTTTTTGATTAATCCCATTTCATAAGGTTTTCCACTTTCTTCTGCATAACCACTCGCTGCCGACAATGACGAATTTGGAACTCCAATTATAATATCTGCATTTTCAACAGGTGCTTCTTGTGCCAATCTTCTTCCACATCTTTTACGAGCTGAATGTACATTTATTCCTGAAATATCCGAATCAGGTCTTGCAAAATATACATATTCCATCGCTGCAATCGCAGTCGAAGTATCGTCAGTATATTTTTCAATTCTGTATCCATCTTTATCAATGATTACAACTTCTCCAGATCTAATATTTCTAACAAATTCCGCTCCAACAATTTCCAACGCACAAGTTTCACTCGCCAAAATATATGCTCCATTTTTTGTTTTTCCTAAAATTAAAGGACGAAATTCAAAAGGGTCAACTGCACCGTACAATTCTGTCTGAGTTTGAACTAAGAAAGAAAATCCACCTTTTACTTGTCTTAACGCATCTTTCAATTGGCTCAAAAAATCTTTTTCTTTACTTCTTCTAATCAAATGAACCAACACTTCTGTATCTGATGTAGAATGAAAAATCGCACCATGCTCTTCCAATTCTCTTTTTAACGTTTTCGCATTAATCAAATTTCCATTGTGTGCCAAAGCGATACTTCCGTCAAAAAATTGGAACAAGAATGGCTGAATATTACGACCGCTGCTGCTTCCAGAAGTCGCATATCTAACATGCCCAATTGCACAATTTCCTTGTAAACGGTTAAAAATTCTATCATCATTAAATACTTCCGACACAAGTCCAGGCCCACGATGACCGTTCACACGCTTACCGTCACTTACTACAATTCCTGCTGCTTCTTGTCCTCTATGTTGCAAACTATGTAATCCATAATAAGTAAGTCTTGCCGCTTCGTGATGTCCAAAAACTCCAAAAACTCCACATTCTTCATTTAAACTTTTAAACACAGTTTTTCCCTCCATTAAAATTATTCAGCTACAACTATTCTGCCAATGCTTTTTCTAAACGTCTTAAAACTTCACGATAT
>CALJSD010000167.1 GCA_937976325.1 uncultured Carnobacterium sp. | reverse complement strand
GGAGATGTTGCTAATGCAATGATCGTAACAGCAGCTCTTCAATTAATCTACATGGGGGTTTTCTCTCCGGGTGGAACAATGCCTTCAGAACCTTCAATTGCAGCGGCGATTGCTGTACCAGTTGCTTTATTAGGAAACTTAACACCTGAAGCAGCGATTGGGGTTGCCGTACCAGTTGGGTTATTAGGAAGTTACTTATATCAAGTAAGATTCTTCATTAACACATTCTTAGGTAAATACATGGATAAAGCTGTTGAAAAAATGGATGATGGAGCTATCCAACGTTCAATCATTTGGTATCCAACAATTGCTTCATTCGTACTATTCGTACCATTAGTATTCGCTGCTCTTTACTGGGGAGCTCCAGTGATTGCAGATGTTATCGTTCAATTAAAAGAAACAGTTGTTCTTCACGTCTTAGAAGTAGTCGGCGGTGGTTTAGCTGCAATCGGTATTTCTACAACAATCTATGTTATCGGACGTAAAGATTACTTAGTATTCTTTTTATTAGCATACTTCATGAGTGTAATCTTCAAACCTTTAAACATTACAATGGTTACTTATGCAATTATTGGTGTTCTTGTTGCTGCTATTTTCGTAATGGTAACTAAAAACAACAACCAACCAGTAGCTGCTAGCTCAGCACCATCATCAAATGCACAATTCGATAATGATGGCGGCGACGATGACTTTTAATTGGAGGAATAGATAATGAATACTGAAACAACTCAAAAAAATCCTGCATTAGCTCCTGAAGAAATTACTCAAAAGGACGTTACTAAAGCATATTTAAGATGGCACTTTGCAAATGAAATCCCACACTCATTTGACCGTTATCTTGCACCATCATTACTATATGGAATGATGCCTGTTCTTAAAAAATTATATAAAGATCCAGATAAAAGAAGAGAAGCATACAAGAGACAATTACTTTTCTTCAACACTCAATTAACTTGGGGTGGTGGGGTCATCACTGGTTTAATGTCTTCAATGGAAAAAGAAAGAGCTCGTCAAGAGTATGAAAATGAAGAAATTACAATGACAGATGACTTAATGTATAATACTAAAGCTGGTTTAATGGGTGCTCTTGCTGGTATCGGGGATGCAATTGACTCAGGTACAATGCAATATATCTTTATTGCGATTGCTGTACCTTGGGCTCAAGAAGGTAGTGCATTAGGTGCATTATTCCCATTCATCGCTTTTGCGTTATACCAAGTCTTTATCGGTTTATTCTTTGCTCGCCAAGGTTTCTCTTTAGGTAGAAATGCTACAAGCTTAGTTCATAGCTCTGGCGTTAAAGATATGATTAGTTTATTGTCAATTTTAGGTTTATTCATGATGGGTATCCTAGCTGGTAACTATGTTAAAGTAACTTCAAGTTTACAATTTACACTTTCTGGTAAACAATTCGTTATTCAAGAATTACTTGACAAAATCGTTCCTGGTATTTTACCGTTAGCAGTAGTAATGGGTGTATATTATTACTTCGTTAAGAAGGGACTCAAAGTTACACAAGCGTTATTATGGTTAACATTGATTCTAATAATCCTTGCATCTGTTGGAATTTTATAATTTGGAGGTACCTATAAATGGGTAAAGTTAATTTAGCACGTGTGGATGAACGTTTAATTCACGGACAAGTAATGATTACACTATCACAAAGAAATGGAGTAAACTCAATCTTCGTTGTCGATGATGTCGTTTCAAGAGATCCTTTCATGAAGGATTTATATAAGAGTGCTGGTAACCGTACTGGTCAAAAAACAATTGTAGTTTCTGAAGAAAAAGCAAAATTCTATTGGGATGAATATCAATTCAAAGACTACAGCTGTATTTTAATTGCGAAAACTGTTGGTACAATTGCAAACCTTGTTAGACATGGCGTACCAGTAGAAGAATTAAACGTTGGTGGTGTTGCTAAGAAAAATGATGAAGATGTATTAGTAACAAAATCTGTATATTTAAATAAAGCAGATGCTGAAACTCTTAAAGATCTTCATGATAACTACGGAGTTAAAGATATTTACTTCCAAGCTACTCCTTCCGCACCTAAAACTTCTTTAGAAGAAGTACTTAAAAACTTTAATTTATAAGAGGTAGAATCATGGAAAGTAATCGCCAAATGAACGATTGGATTGTTCGTTATGGATTTCTGTTGAAAAAGAGAAATTCTGACAAACAAAAGGATAAATTTATTCAAACCTTCCTCTCAGATGTCTTGAATATTCGAGATGACATCAATGTTATCGAAATCGAGGAGAAGAAAAGAAAATATCACAATATTTATATTGGGGATGTTTCTAAAGCGGATAAAATTATCACTACGTATTTCGATACGCCAATTGTTTCATTTGGCGATTATTCTTTCACGGATACTGAAAAGAATAAACGAAATACGTTGGCCCGAATTGCTTTTGAAAGTATTGCTAGTTTATGTATTGGCTTAGGAATTTTCCTTTTCCTAATGCGAGTCTTCGAAGGAACGTTACTTACAACCGTTCTAACCGTTTTTGCACTAGCTTTCTTTTATGTATTCAATGGAATCGTAAAGGGAAGAGCTAGTAGTAAAACTCAAGTGAGAAATACTTCTTCTCTTGTACTCGTTCTTAGTTTGTTAGCGAAATATAAGGGAAATAATAAAGTAGCATTCGCGATTGTTGATGGTGGCTGTACGAATGAAATTGGGCTTGTTGCTTTAAGAAATAGTGTAAAGGCACAATCAAAAATTTATGAACTAGATAGCGTTGGAGCAAACGTTGCTCTAACGGAAACAGAATACGCTGAGCAAAAGACCCTTAAAATCCAGCCAAATCTAGATTCTTTGGGAAATGCCATTCTTTCAGAGAAAATAGAGGATGTCGTTTTAACGCGTCAACGTCAAAAAATCGAAACCATATTGGAGGAACGATAATGCAAATTTTAATTGTAACGCATGGTGAATTAGCTGCTGGATTTAAAGATGCAGCTGAAGTTATTTTTGGTGAAGTAAAAGGAATCGCAACAATCGGATTACACTCAGGTGAATCTGTAGAAGCGTTTGGAGAAAAAATCTATGAAACATTAGCAGGGTATGATGAAAATGAATCAGTCCTAATCTTTGCCGATTTATTAAGTGCTTCTCCATATAACCAATCAGTGCTTTCTGTGAATAAATTGGATGCAAAACGTGCTGAAAATGTACGCTTAATTGCTGGAGCTAGCTTACCAATGGTTCTTGAAGGAATTAACCAACAACTTCTTGGTAGCGATTTAGAAGCTGCAGTGAATGAATTGAAAAACTATACAATCTCTGATGATTATGTATGGAAAAAATCAGTCGTTGAAGAATCTGACGATGACGACGACTTTTAGGAGGAAATGACATGCCTAAAAAGGTTGCAATTTTCGATATGGATGGTTTGTTTGTAGATAGTGAACGCGTATATGCAGAAGGTTGGCATTATGGGTTTAAACATTTTGGAATTACACCTCCAGAAGGTTTTGTAGAATCCTTTACAGGTCATAGTGCAAAATCGAATGACGCAAAAGTTGCTGAATTACTGAATGATGTGGACTTTGCTAAAAAGATTCGTGCGGTTCGTGAAGAATACTATCAAATCAAATTACATAATGGTGAAATCAAGTTGAAAAAGTTTGCGAAAGAAATTGCTGAAAAGCTGAAAGAAAAAGGACTTAAGGTAGTCTTAGCTTCGTCTTCATCAAGAGCCAGAATCGACGAATTGTTATCACAAAATGGGGCTAGTCATTTATTTGACGCGATTGTTTGCGCAGATCATGTTAAAAAAGTAAAACCAGATCCTGAAATCTACTTAGTAGCTTTAGCAAGTGTCGGAGCTAAAGCAGAAGACGCCATTGCCTTTGAGGATACATTTATTGGGGCAACAGCGGCAGTAAGAGCAGGGATTGATGTTTGCTTAGTGAGTGAACAACTGTACCAAGAACAGTCAACATTCGATTATGAACAATGTCAGGGATTATTTAACGATCTCGAAGAAGCTTACAATTATTTGGAGGCAAATCAAGTATGTTAGTTGAACAGTTGAAGGAAAATTATTTTTTCGCGGTTATTCGCGGGAAGGATAAAGAAGATGCCAAAAATATTGCACGTTACGCGATTAAAGGTGGCATTTATAATATTGAAATTACATTCTCCACACCACAAGCAGATGAAGTCATCAAGGAATTGATTGAAGAATTCAAAGATGACAACAAAGTTATCGTTGGTGCTGGAACGGTAATGAATTTAGATCATGCTGCTTTAGCAAAAGCTGCTGGTGCAAAATTCTTAGTAAGTCCACATTTTTCACCTGAAATTGCAAAATATGCAGTGGAAAATGAGATTGAATATTCTCCAGGATGCGGAACAGTGACAGAAGTGGTTAACGCGACTGCTGCTGGTGCAAAAATCGTGAAGTTATTCCCTGGTGGAACGATTGGTAAAGGATTCATCCAAGCCATTCACGGACCAATCCCAGAAGTGAATTTAATGCCTTCTGGTGGCGTTTCGGCTTCAAATGTGAAAGAGTGGAAAGAAGCCGGAGCCTGCGCTGTAGGTATTGGTAGTGCGATACATGCTAAAGTAGTGAC
>CALJSD010000166.1 GCA_937976325.1 uncultured Carnobacterium sp. | reverse complement strand
TTTCTTTTCCAGTATCAGGATCTGTTAAATGGTCCACCAAACGTAACTTCTGCATTTGACCACCATTTGCAATGGCAGTGAAAGCTTGCATCATTTGATAAGGTGTGACCGTAATCCCTTGTCCAAAACCAGTTGATAATTGTTGTAAGTAAGAGTTGAATGGATTTGACCCTGAAACCTCATTAGCAAAACCTGAATTTGTTGATTTTCCAAAGCCAAACGCTTCTAAATATTGTTTCCATTTTTCGACACCAATTTTTTGGATGATGTGAACGAACGCAACGTTACTTGAATGGGCTAACCCTTCTAAGTATGTAATGGTTCCCCAACCCACTTTATTATAGTCTCGAACTAAATCGGTATAAATTTTTATACTACCCGATTTGTATTTTTCATTTGGATCAAAGACCCCTTCATTAATCGCTGCAGCGAGCGCCAACACTTTCATCGTTGAACCAGGTTCAAAAGCTTGATCCATCAATAAATTGTTCCATTGAACATCAATACCCTCTTGTGTTGTTGAGTTATACGTTGGGCGTTGTGTTGCCGCAACGATATTCCCTGTTTTAGGTTCAACAAGCATTGCAGTCATTTGAACTGGTTGATACTTTTTATCTGCTTCGCTGACTAATGATTCTAGGTACGTTTGTAATCTCTTATCGATAGTTAATGTGATATCCATACCATCTTGCGGTTGTTTCGTTACTTTCTCAGTACCAGTAATGACAAATCCATTTCCTTCTACAGAGTATTCCACTTCTCCTGCCTTACCAGTCAATTGTTCATTATAAAGACCTTCAAGGCCAGTCTTTCCTACTAATGTAGTCACTGTCTTGTTATCGACTGTTTCTTCAACAGTATCTGTATACCCGATCAAATGAGAAGCAAAAATCCCATTTGGATAGTAACGCGCAGGACTTTCTGAGAACTTAATTCCCGGAAGTTTTTCAGCTTCAATCGCTTCCTTCACTTGCACTGATAAATTCTTACCCGCACTTCCAAACTCTACTTGAGAAACATCTTTTTGACTTAATAATTTAACGATGTCTTCTTTCGATAAAGAAATGTGTTTTGCAAGAGCTTCTGCTGTCTTATTAACATCTGTGACATAATCCGGCGTATCCGCGTTCTTACTCCACTCCGAAGTTAAGACGGCGTATAAAGAATAATTCGTCGCATCCACTGCAATCGGGCTACCACTAGCGTCGTAAATAGTACCGCGTTTTGCAGCAAGCGTGCGTTTTTGATGAATTTTATCATTGATTTCCGCACGCAAGTCCACACCATGAATATTCCCTAAAACCATGATTTGAAAGAACTGTACAGAAAAAATGAGAAATAAAACACCTGCGAGTCCTACTAAAATCCGGCTCGCTTGATGCCTATTTCTCGCAATGTTATTGTTTTTCGTATTTCTCATCGTCCAACATTCCTAACATTTTCTTCGTTCATCTTCAAGCCTTGTTCGTTAGCGATACGATTAACTCGGTCGTACTGAGACAATTCTTGCGTTGCTTGAAGCAATGTATTGTTTTCACGTTGAATTAATGTTGTTTGTGATTCGATATCTTGTAATTGTCTGTTTTTGTTAGCTACGATCATGCTCGCTACAATTGTGATAACCGCTAAAGCTGCAAGAACAAAACCAGAAACTGCTAAAAGTCGAAGTAAATCTGCTTTTTGTTTTTCTTGCGGGATTGATGCTACTTCACGGTCTCCACGAACTAGAGGCTTTTGCGTAGGTACCGCAACATTCATTGTATCTACATATTTTTCTGCTAATGCCACTAGAATTCCCTTCTTTCTAAATTATCCTTTTATTTTACTCTTTCGATGACTCTCAATTTCGCACTTTGTGAACGAGAGTTTTCTGTAATTTCTTCAATGCTTGGTAAGATTGGCTTTTTATTCACCAATTGGAACGGAGCTTTTTCTTCCTCCGTTGGTAGAATCGGCAAGTTCTTTGGTGCCTTCTCTACTGTGCTTTGCTGTTTGAACATTGTTTTGACAATGCGGTCTTCCAAAGAATGGAATGAAATCACACTGATTCGGCCTCCCACGCCAACAACTTCAAATGCTTGCTCAAGCGAATCTTCAATCGCTGCTAATTCATCATTTACCGCGATACGAATCGCTTGGAAAATTCTTTTAGCAGGATGTCCCCCTTTTCGTCTTGCAGCAGCTGGAATGCTATCTCGAATGATATCCACTAATTCACCTGTTGTTTCAATACGGTGTTGCGCGCGGATACGCTCAATATTTCGAGCAATTTGTTTCGAGAACTTCTCTTCTCCATATCGATAGAAGATACGAACTAATTCGTCATAGCTCCATTCATTTACAATCTCTTCAGCCGTTAACGGAGCACTTTGGTCCATACGCATATCGAGTTTTGCATTTTGATGATAACTAAACCCACGTTCAATCTGATCGAGTTGTGGTGAAGATACTCCTAAGTCGTAAAGAATCCCGTCTACTTTAGAAACACCTAGTTTTCCAAGTTCTTTCTTCAATTGACGGAAGTTTGCGTGAATAAACGTCACTTTTCCTTCTTCGACTTCTTTAGCAAGGCGAACCTTCGCGTGATTAATAGCTTGCATATCTTGGTCAAAGCAATAGAGATGACCAGTTGTTAGTTGGCTAAGCAGGTATTGACTATGTCCAGCACCACCAAGCGTACAGTCTACGTAGATTCCGTCTGGCTTAATGGATAATGCATCTACTGTTTCATGTAGCAATACAGTGATATGTTTAAACATGGTCCCTTCCCTTTCTAAAAGCCAAAATCAATCATATGTTCGGCCAATTCTTCAAAATTCTCTTCAGTTTCAGCAATATATTCTTGCCAACGATCCTCGTTCCAAATCTCAATACGATCATTGTTCCCGATGATACGGCAATTTTTTTCTAATCCCGCATACTCACGTAATGTTTGCGAGATATTCACACGACCTTGTTTGTCGAATTCTACTTCAATCGCAGCAGAGTTCATAAAACGTGTAAAGGCACGTGCGTCTTTTTTCGACTGTGGTAAGTCTCTTAATTTATTTTGAATGAGCTCCCATTGTTCGAGAGGATAACCGTATAAACAGCCATCAAGTCCGCGTGTCACGATAAAGGTGAACCCTAAATCTTCACGAAATTTAGCAGGCACGATCATACGTCCTTTTGCATCAATTGTATGTTGATATTCACCGATTAACATGCAGACTCCTCCATTCCAATAATTTTAGTAACCATAGTGTACCACATCCCACCACTTTTCACCACTTTTTTACCAAAAAAAGTTAAAAAAAGTTTTTTCTCC
>CALJSD010000165.1 GCA_937976325.1 uncultured Carnobacterium sp. | reverse complement strand
TACGGATGACTCCTAGAGTCCCTAGTTCGCATCAGTTACATACGCTATTGTTGCTACTATAGATTCCGTGCAGAACTCCGTAATAGCATTTTTTATACAATCATAAAGATGCCTTAGTGGAAAGGAAGCGTGTATAGCAGTTCCTAGTAAGAGATCCGTAAAAGATTTTCTGTACAACCATAAAGAGGAATTAGTTCTAGCACGGCTTTGGCTAGTTTGAATGTAGCATTCTCTTTTAGTTACTTGCACAGAAAAAACTACTAACAGAGTGGAAAGTAAAAAATTAGTTGCTGCATAAAGATGATTCCGCAAAGACTAACGGATTCTATAATCACAGTAACGTGATGTGCATCGAATGTGAATTAAGCGGAGTAGGGACTTGTCCCGTACTCCGCTTTTGAAGCTTCGAAGGTGAGAGCCCTAGGGGCTCGAACCGGTGCAACGTTACAGTGATTATGAAGATATCCGATAGTCGAAGAGGAATCATCTTCCCATTCAAGCGAACTCTAAATTTTCAGTAAATTCCACTTGCATTAGTGGTATTTTTTTGTGGATGCAAGTATACTAAAAGAGTATATGCTTTGAGCATGGAATATAGAAAGGGGAGTGTGAGATGACTCAAAATCCTGCTTTAGTTCAGTTGACAGAAAATGCCAACCAAATTTATCAACTCATTTCAAAACAAAAAACACATCTTTGCTTGGCAAAATGCCCAGCATTCGAAGAAATTATCGATACACAATTATTCGGTTTATCGAAACAAGTGGATTTCGCAGTGTCACTTGGATTAATTCACGCAAATGAAGGCCACAAAATTATGGCTGATTTAGAATACGCATTAAACGACATGTATACACAAGTGTACGAAGAGTCGCGCCAAAATTAGAGGAGGCTTGACGTGTTAAACTTTCATGAAAAAATGAAGCACCTTCTCAATGTGGATCCACTCATTATGGGGTTGTATTCGGTACTTTCGATTTTCGGACTCGTCATGATTTACAGTGCAAGTAGTTATTACGCTCTTGCTAATCAAGGAAACTCCGAAGCGTTCATGGTGAAACAACTTGTCTTTATCATCATCGGAATTGTGATGGCGCTTGGAATTTCCGTTCTTCCTGAGAAATTTTTGAAGGAAGAAAAAATTATGATGGGAGTCGCAGGAGTTATCTTTATCCTGCTAGTGATTGTATTATTTACTCCGAGTGTAAACGGGGCGAAGAGTTGGATTAACTTGAAACTCTTCAGTTTACAACCATCTGAACTAGTAAAACTATTTGTGATTTGGACATCGGCTTATTTTTATAGTAAAAATGAACGTAGCAAACGCGATTGGAGATTTTATCTTATTCCAGCGGGAATTACGATTTTCTTCATTGGAATGGTCATGCTTCAACCGGACTTAGGAACGTCTATCATTATTGCCGGGGTTGCCGTACTATTAGGTCTTATGACAGGTGTATCAAACCGCGCGCTTGCATTTTGGGGTGTGGGTTTTGCCGGAATGTATGGCCTCACTTATTTAGACGCTTCGATTTTTGAGAAATTCGGATTAAAAGCGTACCAATTAAGCCGTTTTACATCGTTCCATAATCCATGGAGTGATCCAGCAGGTGCTGGTTATCAATCGATTCAAGGTTATCTTGGTTTATCAAGAGGTAGCTGGATTGGAACAGGATTATCGAATTCTGTTCAAAAAACTGGGTTCCTACCAGAAGCCCATACCGACTTTATTTTAGCGATTGTCGGAGAAGAGTTAGGATATATTACAATCTTTATTCTCCTTCTTGCGATTTTTGGGTTAATTATTGCGATTATCCGCAAAGGAAATAAATGTCGTAATCTTTTTGGAAAATACTTATGCTACGGTGTGGCGATTTTATTCTTGATTCAATCAGGAATTAATATCGGAGCGCTTGTTGGGGTAGCACCTTTAACAGGGGTGCCATTACCGCTTATCAGTTACGGTGGGTCGAGCTTCTTTGCATCCAGTGCCGGAATCGGTCTAGTGCTATGGGCCATCCGACGTGATAAAGAAAGCCGCGAACAAACGCCACCACCAACAAGAGAAGGTCTTCCAGAAGAGGAAGAAGAAAAAATTATCGAATTAAAAGCTATGTAGAAGGGAGAAACAATGGAGCAACAAGAAAGACAAGCACTCGTTGTTTGGTTGTATACATTGAAACCAATTAAACAGTTGAAGAAGTTTGGGAATATTCACTATATTTCGAAACGCTTAAAATACATCTATTTATATGTTGCTAAAGATGAAGCCGAAAGCGTGATGGAACGCTTATCGACATTCCACTTCGTTCGTAAAGTGGAGCCATCATTGCGACAAGAACTTCGTATGGATTTCACGCAGATTCTTCCTGAATTACGTGAGGAAATCGAAAAAGAAAAAGCAGAGAAAAAAGCTGCAGAACTATAATCAAAAAAGAAGCCGTGCCCTTTACTGATAGAGGACACGGCTTTTCATTTTATAATTATAATAGGAAGATTCCGGATAAAATGGATAGAATTCCCAGAACCGCGGCTACCTCTAAAAAGAGGAGTGTCGATGATGCGGTAAAGAGAGTGTGCTTCTTGTGCTCCTTATTAGGAGTGAAGCTCTTCAGGAAAAGGGTGAAGAAGTCGGTGCGACTTAAATAGGCAAAAATGCCCAGCATTAAACAAACGAGTGCGCACATAAAAAGCGCGTTGCTGAGGGCAAGAAGACTAAAGCCGCCTGTTAGAGTTACATACAATGCGCATAATAATAGTAGGATTCCTGAGATGAGTCCTATTTTTTTGTAGTCGAATGACATGAGCTTCCTCCTTTTCGTGTCGTTCTTTCCACTGTAGCAGAACTTTTGGCAATGCGCAACGGCTAGCCTGAAACTAATTAGTTGAAACTTTAATTCTTTAGATAGTATGATGAAACAGAATTAAGATATCGATGGAGGTGCAGAGTTGAAAAACTATTTAAAATATATCGGGAAACGTGTATTTTACATGTTTCTAACCTTATTCCTGATTGCTACGATTACATTCTTTCTAATGAAACTATTACCTGGGTCTCCATATGCCAATGAAGAACAGTTAACGCAGACACAACTAGAAATTATGAATGCCAAGTACGGCCTCGATAAGCCTGTATTTGTTCAATATTTGATTTACATTACGGGATTATTCCGTTTAGACTTTGGACAATCATTCCAATATAACTCAACAGTCGCAAACTTGATTTTCTCTCGTGTAGGGCCAAGTTTCCAATTAGGGTTCCAAGCCTTAATCTTCGGGACCATTGTTGGGTCGCTACTCGGGATGATTGCGGCCATGAAGCAAAATACATGGGTAGATACACTTGCAACATTTTTTGCGATTATTGGGCGTTCGGTTCCAAGTTTCGTGTTTGCCGTAGTGCTTCAATTAGTCTTTGGGGTGATTTTCCCAATTCTACCGATTGCGCTATGGAATCAAGGGTTTGTTTCTTCGATTCTTCCAACAATGGCGCTGGCAATTTCACCGATTGCCGATTCGGCGCGTTTTGTAAGAACGGAAATGGTAGAAGTATTGCATTCGGACTATATTGAATTGGCGCGTGCGAAGGGCTTAAGCCGCTTCGAAGTCGCGTTCAAGCATGGATTTAGAAATGCGATTATTCCGCTTGTGACCATTCTTGGGCCAATGCTTGTTGGGCTTATGACAGGGTCAATGGTTATTGAGAACATCTTCTCGATTCCGGGTATTGGGGAACAATTTGTCAAATCGATTTTAACGAATGACTACCCAACGATTATGGGAGTAACAATGCTTTATTCGGCATTACTCGTATTTGTGATTTTAATTGTAGACTTGCTATACGGATGGATTGATCCTCGTATTCGTATTACTGATGAAGGAGGGGAAGCGTAATGGCAGAATTAACAGAAAAAGAGTTATTCCAACGTGTGGATTTAACGCATAGTGCTGACCGTGAAAAAATCGCTGCACCTTCTCTTAACTTCTTACAAGATTCATGGAGACGATTGACGAAAAATAAGGGAGCCTTAGTATCGCTCTTTATTATTCTAGTGATTGTGCTGTTAGCAGTATTAGCACCGGTCATTGCTCCATTTAATCCATTAGAACAAAATACCGAATTTGCCAACTTACCAGCGCGTATTCCAGGCATTTTCAACGGATACCGTAACGGCGTCGATGTGTATGCGCAACAAGGAGTTCCAGAAGGCGTGAACTTCTTCTTCGGAACGGATAACCTTGGTCGTGACTTATTCTCACGTGTGCTATATGGAACGCAAACATCGCTCATTATCGCCTTTGTGGCAGCGTTGTTTGATATTACGATTGGTGTGACTTACGGAATTATTTCTGGATGGTTCGGCGGTCGCGTGGATACTGTGATGCAACGTTTCTTAGAAATCATCTCAGCGATTCCAAACTTAATCATCCTTGTATTAATGTTACTCGTATTAAAACCAGGTCTCGTGTCGATTATTATCGCGATTGGGTTTACAAGCTGGGTAACGATGGCGCGTGTCGTTCGTGCACAAACCTTGAAACAAAAGAATTTAGAATATATCTTAGCATCTCGTGCGCTAGGGCAAAGTTTCTGGAAGATTGCTTTTAAACACTTATTGCCAAACATGGCTGGTTTAATCATCATTCAGACAATGTTCTCAATCCCATCAGCGATTTTCTTTGAAGCCTTCTTAAGCTTCCTTGGAATCGGGATTCCGAGCCCGGATGCGTCTCTTGGAGCCCTTATTAACGGTGGATACAAAACATTCCGTCTGTATCCTCACTTGATGTGGTTCCCTTCAGGAGTGCTTTGTGTATTAATGATTAGCTTTAACTTATTGGCAGACGGTTTACGTGATGCCTTTGACCCGAAAATGAAAGACTAGGAGGATTCGAATGAGCGAAACTATTTTATCGATTGAAAACTTACGAATCCACTTCGAGACTTTTGCGGGAGAAGTACAAGCGATTCGTGGAGTAAATCTGAAGTTACAAAAAGGCGAAACGCTCGCTCTTGTCGGTGAATCCGGTTCAGGAAAAAGCGTAACTGCCAAAAGTGTGATGAAACTATTATCGAATAATGCGGTCGTTAAAGAAGGATCGATTACTTTTAAAGGTGAAAATATCCTAGACAAGGGCGAACGCGATATGCAATCGATTCGTGGGAAGGAAATCGCCATGGTCTTCCAAGACCCAATGACGTCACTCGACCCAACGATGAAGATTGGAAAACAAATTACAGAAGTGATTATCAAGCACGAGAAGGCTTCAAAAGAAGAAGCCAACAAACGTGCTGAAGAATTACTAGAGCTTGTAGGGATTCCAAATGCCAAAGAGCGTATGAAACAATATCCTCACCAATTCTCTGGTGGGCAACGTCAACGGATTGTCATCGCCATTGCCTTGGCATGTAATCCAGATGTGCTGATTGCCGATGAACCGACAACAGCGCTCGACGTGACGATTCAAGCACAAATTTTAGAGCTTTTAAAAGAACTTCAACAACAATTCCAAATGGCGATTATCTTCATTACGCATGACCTCGGTGTGGTGGCCAATGTCGCAGACCGTGTAGCCGTGATGTATGCCGGGAAAGTGGTTGAAGTCGGGACTGTAGACGAAGTGTTCTACAATCCGCAACATCCTTATACTTGGGGCTTGCTTCGTTCAATGCCAACGTTGCATACAGGAGATACGCTCTATGCGATTCCTGGAAGTCCGCCAGACTTACTCGATCCACCGATAGGAGATGCCTTTGCGCTTCGTAGTGATGTGGCACTCGAGATTGACCGTGTGAAGGAACCGCCGATGTTTGAAGTGAGTCCAACACACTTTGCAGCGACATGGCTCTTGGACCCTCGTGCTCCAAAAGTACCTGTTCCAGAAGAAATTGTAAGAAGACGCAACATCTTCTTTGGAGAAGGAGGACAGGCGCATGACTAATACAGAAAACAGAAAAAAACTGGTAGAAGTAAAACACTTAAAACAGTATTTTGGTTCGAAGAAAAATGTGGTGAAGGCCATCGATGATATTTCCTTTGAGATTTTTGAAGGCGAAACATTCGGTCTCGTTGGAGAATCTGGTTCTGGAAAATCAACGACTGGACGTGCCTTACTTCGTTTATATAAACCAACCGATGGCGAGATTCTCTTCGAAGGAAAAGATATCGCGAACTTGAAAAAAGGAAAAGAATTGCTCGAGTTTCGTAAAGAAGCGCAAATGATTTTCCAAGATCCATATGCATCCCTCGATGGCCGTATGAAAGTGCGTGATATTATCGC
>CALJSD010000164.1 GCA_937976325.1 uncultured Carnobacterium sp. | reverse complement strand
CTGCTAACCCTGTTAAGAATGTCAAAATCGTTAACGCAAAAATAGTTGGTAACAATGTTGGTAATACAATCTTGAACAATACATTAGCGGGACTTGCTCCCATATTTCTTGCAGCTTCAATCGTATGATAGTCAACCGATCTCACTGCGTTTCGTAAGAACATCATATGGTTGGATGTACAAGCGAAAGTCATAATGAATAATACAGCACCAAAACCGGTAAACCAGTTACTATCTAAACTTGGGAAAATTTGAGTTAAGAATTTAGTAATTACACCATTGCTTCCATAAACAAATTTATACCCAGTAACTAATACTACCCCACCATAAACAAGTGAAGTCATATAACCAAGTTTTAATACTTTACTACCTTTAATTTCCCAGTACTCTGTAAATAAAACTACTAAAGTACCGACAACATTAACGGTAATTACTAATGCTACCGCTAAAATAAAACTGTTTTGAATGGACTGCATTGCACGTTGAGAAGAAAAAATCTTCTGAACAGCAGTGAATGAAAATTGCCCATTTTTGTAGAAAATTTCTTTTAGTAGATTTAAGTTTGGGTAAATGACTAATGCAATTAATATCCAGCCCACAATGAGTCTTAAGATCCATTGACCCAGGCTATTTCTTTTGGCCATTAATCTCACCCCTAGTACTGTAGAATATCATTAGGATGAATAAATAATGTTAATTCTTGTCCTAACTCAAAAATTTCTAGATAATCGTTCTTCTGAATTACTCGTAAGATTTGTCCACTTTCAGCTTTAACAGTGTATTGAACTAATACTCCTTTAAACTCAGTATCAATAACTGTTCCCTTAATTGTGTAATCTTCTTCAGAAGTTGATTTGAATTTAATTCTTTCAAGTCGAATATAACCAACTTTTTCTTCTTCCTTACCAGTCAATTCTTTCATTGTTTCTTCAGTAAGTTTATTAATATCCCCAATGAAATCACAGACAAACTCAGTAGCTGATTGGTTATAGATTTCTTGTGGTGTTCCGACTTGTTCGATAAACCCGTTATTGAATACGGCAATTCTATCTGAAAGTGTCAAAGCTTCTTCTTGATCATGGGTTACATACAAAGTAGTAATCCCTAAATCTCTTTGCAATCTCTTTAATTCAAGACGTAAGTCAATTCGAAGTTTAGCATCTAAGTTAGATAAAGGTTCATCTAAACAAAGAATTTTTGGTTCTAATACTAATGCACGAGCAAGAGCAACACGTTGTTGTTGCCCCCCACTAAGTTCAGATACATTTCGTTGTAATTGCTTGTCAGAAATCTTGATTTTTTTCGCAATTTCATTTACTTTAGCATCAATTTCTGATTTTGGTAATTTTTTAATTTTTAAACCATATGCGATATTGTCGTATACAGTCATTGTTGGGAATAAAGCATAACTTTGGAATACAATACCAATCTCTCTCTTTTCTGGAGCTAGACGAGTAATATCTTTATCGTCAACAAAAATACTTCCTTTAGAAGGATCAATAAAACCTACTAAAGTTCTTAATGTTGTAGATTTACCACAACCTGAAGGCCCTAAGAATGTAAAAAATTCGCCTTCTTTAATTTCTAAATTCAAATCATCTACGGCGACAAAGTCGCCGTAGCTAATTTGAACATTCTCAAATTTAATCATGTTCAATTCCTCAAATTTCTATTTAAGATATTCTAATTCAACTTTTTCAACCCATGAGCTGATATTTTTTGAGATGAATTCCCAGTCTAATTTTTGAGATTTAACTTTACTCATGAATTCTTTAACATCGTCATTTGCTTGTTCAAGAGCCTTTTTGTTCGCTGGAATAGAAGAGAATTTCTTAGACCATTCAGCTTGAACTTCTGCACTACCGAACCAGTTAATGAATTTTTGTACAGTTTCTTTCTTCTTAGAAGTGTTTAAGATAGCAATTTGTTCAGTTACAAATGGTTCACCAACTTCTGGATACATTACATTGAAGTTATACTTACGTTCGTTTTTATTTTGTAAGTAACCAGAACCCCACATCATGTTATATTCAATACCATCTTTTTTATCGATAATCATACCAATGTAGTCTGTTTCACTTGTTACGACTTTAGCGTTTTGAGCGTAACCTTTGATAATATCCCAACCTTCTTTAGAAACGCCTAACTCACCGCTATCATCACGGTAGCGAGAAGCAATACTTCCTAAGATAACTTTTGAAGTACCTCCATTTAATTTGAAGATATTGTATTTATCTTTGTATTCAGGTTTAGCTAAGTCCGTCCAATCTTTTGGCATTGTTGAAGATTCATTACCAATTAATAATAAAGGTTGAACTACTAATGGATAGTACAATCCGTCAGCATCTCCAAGAGATAAATCTACGTCACCTTTCCAACTTGGTTCATATTTTTCTAATAAGTTTTCATCTTTCAAGCGGTTAAATTCCATGTTATTTAAACCAAAAATCATATCAGCAATAGCGTTATTCTTTTCAGCAATTACACGGTCAGCTAACTCCCCACCGTTAATACTTACAAATTCAATATTGAAGCCATTTTCAGCGGCCTTTTCTTTCAACCAATCTCCACGACCATTTGAAACAGAGTTAGAATAGATAACAATCTTGTCATCAGAAGAACCTGAAGATCCTTGTGATGAATCAGATTGTGATGTTGTAGTAGGTGCACAAGCAGCACCAAGTACTGCAACTGATAATAATGCTAATTTTTTAAATGTTTTGTTCATAAAGATTCTCCTTTATTTTTGTTTATTTTTAATATATGAACTTAATAAATATGGCCAATCGGTTTGAATAATATCAAATCCCATTTCCAATAATTTGCCAAAGCTACCATCTAAATCCCCTGAAACTGCTCTATGGTCATCACAGTCTCCACATAACTTAGACACTTTATTTAATGTCAAAGTATTGGCCCAGAGTAGCAATCCTTTTTGATGAAGTTCATCCATAAAATTAGGATTTACTGTTTCAGCATCTAGAGTTTTAAAGATTAACTCAACAGCAACTGTATTGATGTTGTCATATTGCTCAACCAATCGATACTCTTCTTGGGTTTTGACGATTGGCATAAAAGCGATTTCAAATTTAGCCGCATTTAATACTTCTAGAATTTCTGTTTTAGCTGGGGCTTTTAAAATATAACGACTTATATCTGGACGTTGTTTTAAATAATCAAGGAACGTATCCCAGTAAAACCAGCTACGATCAAAGTTGATAAAACAGTCTTTCTCTGCCAAATAATCTAAAATGACATCGACTCTTTCAATATGATCTTCTAGTGGTTTATCAAATTCATTAGTCACTACAAGCTCATCAATTTCATCAGAGTTTAATTCTCTAATATCTACTTCCTTTCCAAAAATATATTTTTCGACCCCGTCATGTAGTCCGTAAAAAATACCATCTTTTGAACGAACGATATCGAGTTCTACTATATCGGCATGATGTAGTAATGCGTTGTTGAAAGCAAGTCGAGTATTCTGAATAACAGAAGCTCCACAAGTTCCTCTATGAGCGCACACTAGCACATGCTCTTTTCTTGCTTCTTGTAACGGATTAGTCATAATCATCCTCCTCTACCTTGATAGTGTACAATTAATTTTGGAACGTGTCAATATGAAACGCTTTCATTTTTTTTAAAACTCCTTTTATTTATGGTGTTTTCTTGTGATTTTAAAATCTCCATTATAACTTTTGTATCATGCATGATACGTATCACAGATGATACACTTTTTGTTTTCGAATGTTTTTTATCAAAAATGATACGTATCATTTTTGATACATTTTAGTTTTTCAATGTTGGGTGTAACAATTATGTTACGTAACAAAAATGTTACACTCGCAAAAAAGACATAGCGATTCGTTTTCGCTATGTCTTTTCTAATGATTGTTATTCTTGCATCATCCCTGCTTGGAGTTGATACATCTTGTAATAGAGCCCTTCTTTTTCTAAGAGTTCTGTATGCGTTCCGCTTTCTACGATTTCTCCTTTATCCAAGACAAAGATTTGATTTGCATCTTGAATGGTCGATAATCGGTGCGCAATCGCTAAAGTCGTTCTTCCGTTTCTCATTTTCTTCAGAGACGTTTGAATAACTTCTTCGGTTTGCGAATCGATATTCGCAGTTGCTTCATCCAGAATTAGGATTTTTGGATTAGCCGCAATCGTTCTTGCAAAGGCGATTAATTGACGCTCGCCACTAGAGAACGTTGAGCCCTTTTCAGAAACTTTATTCTCATATCCTTGTGGCAATTGCTCGATAAAATGATGAGCATCTACGAATTCGCTCGCCTTCTTCACTTCTTCATCTGTGATATCTTGGTACATGCGAATATTAGAAGCAACCGTTCCATGGAATAAGAACGGATCTTGAAGCACGAGTCCGATTTTATCGCGAAGAACTTCTTTTGAATACTGTTGAATCGGAACATCATCAATCAGTATTTCTCCTTCTTTAAAATCATAAAATCGTAAGAAGAGGTTCATGATAGACGATTTCCCTGAACCAGTCGAACCAACAAAGGCAACCGTCTCTCCTGGATTCACAATAAAGTTAATATGCTTTAATACATTGCGTTTCCCATCATAGGAGAAAGTAACATTCTTAAATTCAATCTTCCCGTTCTTGATCTCGGTAACCTTTCCAAGTTGTTCAGGTTCGTAATCCGTATTATCGATGACTTCAAACACACGAGTCGCTGCAATCATCGACGTTTGAATAATCGAGAAGTTTTGTGTCACATCGATTAATGGATTAAATAACTGATTTGAGAATTGAATAAAGGCGTACATCACCCCTGCTGTCACTCCAGCTACTTCCCAAGTGAGGCCAAAGTATAAAATAATGACCGCGTAGGCAACAAGCTTAAGTAGCGACATCGCAGGACGAAGGAATAGACTATTTACGTTAATCGAACGATTCGAGAATTGCACATGCTCCTCATTAATCTGTTCGAATTCATTTCGTAAACGTTCTTCTTGGTTAAATGCCTGAATCATCTTCATCCCATCAATACTCTCTGCCAGCTTCACGTTAATCTCACTGAGTTTCTCACGCGTCTTACGAATCACGCTATGAGAGAGACGGTTATAAATTTTAACGGACGCAAACATCACCGGAATAAACAGAACCATTAAAATCGTAAGTCCTACATTCATACTAAACATCGCAGACAAGGTCGCTACGACGATAAATAAAGTACTTAAAAACGTCGAGAAAATCGAGCTAAACATATCGCTGACCGCCTGTGTATCGTTGGTTAAACGAGAAACGATGGCTCCAGCTGGTGTTGTATCGAAGTACGTCATATTGAGTTTTTGCATATTCGAAAAGGCCTCTTGACGTAAATCTCTTACGACACTATTAGATACATAGCTAAAGGCATAGGTCCCAATATACGTTAATAAAACGCGCAGTAAGAAAAGTGAGTAGTACACAATAAGGAGCCAGTATCCTTCATTCCATGTGCCTTTTTCAATATACGTATCAATATAATAACGAGCCATCAACGGAATCACTGTTGCAGTCACACTGGATAAGAGGATAAATAAAATCGCAATCGTACTCGACTTCTTATACCGCCATAAATAGGCGATGAGTCGATTAAAGGTCTTCATGTTCAACTGCGTCTCCCCCTTCCTCAAGTGTCGCTTCAAGCTGTTGACGGTCGTAAGTTTTAGCATACCAACCACCAAGCGCCATTAATTCGTCATGCGTTCCTTTTTCAACAATGCGTCCATCTTGAAGCACGATGATAAGGTCCGCATGCACAATCGCTGATAAACGGTGCGCTGTAATCATTGTCGTCTTGTCGCTGCGTTCACGTTTCAAGTTTTCTAAAATTAAATGCTCTGTCTTCGCATCGACAGCTGATAACGAATCATCAAGCATGAGAATTTCAGGGTTCACAACAAGCGCGCGTGCCATCGATAGACGTTGTTTTTGACCGCCTGATAAAAGCACACCCTTCTCTCCAATTAACGTATCGAATCCCTCAGGCATCGCCATGATATCATCATATAGTCCACAGATTTTAGTAGCTTCAATCACCGCTTCATCAGAAAGCGTTGGATTTCCAAATCGGATATTGTCTTTAATCGACATCGCAAATAAAATCTGTTCTTGCGGCACATATCCCATAAGCTCACGCAAGTCTTTCATGCGATAGTCTTGAATCGAACGCCCATTCATCAAAATCTCTTCTTTTCCCGCATCATATTGACGAAGGAATAATTTTAAGAGCGTTGATTTTCCTGAACCAGTTGGACCAACAATCCCAAGGGTTTGCCCTTGATGAAGGCTAAATGTTACGTCTTCTAATGTTGGCACATCATCGTATTGAAAGTTATGAATATCAACATCAATCTCACGAGCTTCTGTAATCGGAAGTGCGTTAGGGGCATCTTTGACTTCACTTGTCTCTTCCAATAACGTTTCAATACGACGATACGAGATGCTTGCACGTTGACCGATATTAAGAAGCCAACCAATGGCTTGAAGCGGCCACACGAGCATGTCTAAATACGTCATAAACGTAATCATTTCTCCAACCGTAAATTCGCCTCGTCGGATTAAATAACCACCATACCCGAGGCTAATTAAGTAGCTAAGCCCCACGAAAATCAAAACGATTGGATCGAATAGATTATTATATTTTGCAGCGTGATTATTTTTCTTCCACGCATCTTGGTTTGTTTCCCAAAACGATGTTGTTTCTTTTTCACCATAACCAAACGATTTCGTCACTTTAATCCCAGAAACACTCTCGTTCACATGGTTATTCAGTAATGAGAAAGCTTCTTGCGATTCTTTGAAACTTTGATGCTCGGCACGAACGACGAAGTTTGTCGCAATCGCTAAAAGTGGCAATGGAATAATCGCAACGAGCGTCACACGCCAATCGAGCACAAAGAACATCGTCGCTAGCGTCACGAACGCTGTAATCGAGGCATCAACAGCGGACATGACACCTCCACCTGCCGTCGTAACAATAGCGCTCACGTCATTTGTTGCATGGGCCATCAAGTCCCCCGAACGGTACTTTTGATAGAAGCTTGGAGACATCTTTGTAAAATGTTCAAAAAGCTGCGTTCGTAATCTCTGACCAAGAGAGTTCGCCGTTCCAAAAATGAACAGTCTCCATACAAAACGAAGGCCATACATG
>CALJSD010000163.1 GCA_937976325.1 uncultured Carnobacterium sp. | reverse complement strand
AACTTCTCTAGGAGCTCCTGAAAACTGTGTCCAATGGATCGAACATCCATCAATTGAAGCAACAAACGCTTTAATGAACCACGACGGAATTGCTACTATCTTAGCAACAGGTGGTAACGCGATGGTTAAAGCTGCATATTCATGTGGTAAACCAGCTCTTGGGGTTGGTGCAGGTAATGTACCAGCTTACGTTGAAAAAACTGCTAACATTCGTCAAGCAGCTCACGATATCGTAATGAGTAAATCATTTGATAATGGTATGGTGTGTGCTTCTGAACAAGCAGCGATTATTGATAAAGAAATTTACGATGAATTCGTTAATGAATTAAAGAGCTACCATACTTACTTTGTTAATAAAAAAGAAAAAGCATTATTAGAAGAATTCTGCTTCGGCGTAAAAGCAAACAGCAAAAACTGTGCAGGTGCTAAATTAAATGCAAACATCGTTGGTAAACCAGCTGCATGGATTGCTGAACAAGCTGGATTCTCAGTTCCAGAAGGAACAAACATTCTTGCTGCAGAATGTAAAGAAGTTGGCGAAAAAGAACCGTTAACACGTGAAAAACTTTCTCCAGTGATTGCAATTCTTAAATCAGAATCTCGTGAAGACGGTATTGATAAAGCACGTCAAATGGTTGAGTTCCATGGTTTAGGACACTCAGCAGCAATTCATACTGAAGACGCTGAATTAGCGAAAGAATTCGGACGCGTTGTTCGTGCAATTCGTGTTATTTGGAATGCTCCTTCTACTTTCGGTGGTATCGGGGACGTTTATAACGCATTTATCCCATCATTAACACTTGGTTGCGGTTCTTATGGACGTAACTCAGTTGGGGATAACGTAAGTGTTGTAAATCTATTAAATATCAAAAAAGTAGGGAGACGTAGAAATAACATGCAATGGTTTAAAGTTCCATCAAAAATCTATTTCGAACGCGATTCAATTCAATACTTACAAAAAATGAAAAATGTAAGCCGTGTAATGATTGTAACTGACCAAGCAATGGTTAAATTAGGATTCTTACAACGTGTTATTGAACAATTAGAATTACGTCCAAACAAAGTAATTTATGAAGTATTCTCAGACGTAGAACCAGATCCAGACATCACTACAGTAAATCGTGGTGCAGAAATCATGAAGAGCTTCGAGCCAGATACAATCGTTGCACTTGGTGGTGGTTCAGTAATGGATGCTGCGAAGGTAATGTGGATGTTCTATGAACAACCACAAGTGGACTTCCGTGACTTAGTTCAAAAATTCATGGATATCCGTAAACGTGCATTCAAATTCCCAGAGTTAGGCGAACGTGCTAAATATGTTGGTATCCCAACTACATCTGGTACAGGTTCTGAAGTAACACCATTCGCGGTAATTTCAGATAAAGCAAACAACCGTAAATATCCGTTAGCTGACTACTCATTAACACCAACAATTGCGATTGTTGACCCTGCATTAGTTATGACAGTTCCAGACTTTGTAACAGCCGATACTGGTATGGACGTATTAACGCACGCCATCGAAGCATACACTTCAACACTTGCAAACGATTATACTGATGGTTTAGCATTGCAAGCAATCAAATTAGTATTTGAAAACTTAGTAAGCAGTGTGAAAAATGCTGATTTCGTTTCACGCGAAAAAATGCATAACGCTTCTACAATGGCTGGTATGGCATTTGCGAATGCGTTCCTTGGTATGAGCCACTCAATGGCACATAAGATTGGTGGATTCTTCCACACAGTTCACGGACGTACAAATGCGATCCTATTACCATACGTAATCCGTTACAATGGTACTCGTCCTGCAAAAGCAGCTACATGGCCAAAATACAACTACTACCGTGCAGATGAAAAATTCCAAGACATCGCTCGTATGTTAGGATTACCATCATCAACTCCAGAAGAAGCAGTGGATGCACTTGCTAAAGCTGTTTACGAATTAGGAGAAGCTGTAGGAATCGAAATGAACTTCAAAGCTCAAGGTGTTGACCATAAAGAATGGTTAGATACAATTCATGAAATTGCAATGCTTGCTTATGAAGATCAATGTTCACCTGCGAACCCTCGTTTACCAATGGTAGCTGATATGGAAGAAATTCTTGCTGACGCATACTATGGTTATAAAGAACGTCCAGGTCGTATCAAATAATTAACGATAATGATCAGAGCCTTAGGAGCTTCCTAAGGCTCTTTCTTTGTTCTGTTTTTCATTCATGAAGTATGCTATACTATTATGGAAATGAAAGGAGATGGCTTATGACACCAAATAAGGAAGATTACATTAAAACAATCTATAAATTGGGTGGTAAAGATAAATTTGTGACAAATAAGGCCATCAATCAAATGTTGGACCTCTCAGCAGCTTCCACAACAGAGATGTTGAACAAGCTTGTAAATGATGGGACGGTTGAATACATCCGTTATACAGGTGCTAAATTAACAGAGAAGGGAATTAAAGTGGCTGAACGCTTGATTCGTTCTCATAAAATATGGGAAGTTTTTCTCGTAAAATCACTTGGATTTAGCGGAGAGTCTGTTCATGATCAAGCAGAGATTCTTGAACATGCTTCTACTGTAGAAATGACAGAGCGATTAGCGGAATTTTTAGGGAATCCAACACATTGTCCTCATGGAGAAGAAATACCACCATTTTCAGAATAAAATAGTGATAAAACTGGTCTGTTTTGGCCAGTTTTTTTATTTTTGCTCTAGTATTTATCCCGAAACTTTAGTACAATAATAGTACAGTTTAAGTTAGGTGTTTCATTTTTTTAATACAGAGGGGATATTATGACATCAAAGCATCAACAAATCATTCGTTATATTGAATCGTTACCGGTTGGAGAGAAAATCTCTGTGCGTTCAATCGCGAAGAATATGGAAATGAGCGAAGGGACTGCCTACCGCGCTATTAAGGAAGCAGAGAATATCGGGATTGTTTCAACCATTGAACGTGTTGGCACGATTCGTATTGAACGTAAGACAAAGGATAATCTAGAAAAACTATCTTTTGGAGAAATTATTAAGATTATTGAAGGGGAAGTATTCGGTGGGCACGAAGGGTTAGATAAAATCTTAAACCGCTTTGTCATTGGTGCGATGACATTAGACGCTATGACACGTTATATTCAACCTGAATCTCTTGTGATTATCGGGAATCGTGAAGATGCTCAATTACTCGCTCTAAATCAAGGAGCTGCAGTTTTAATTACAGGGGGATTTCTAGCGACACCTCAATTAATTCAAAAAGCGGATGAACTTAAAATCCCATTAATGGGAACAACTTACGATACATTTACCGTTGCCAGTCTTATCAACCGTGCGATGACCGATCAGTTGATTAAGAAGAAAATCATGATTGTCGCGGATATTTACAACGATATTGAAAACACGAATTACATGAAAATCGATCAAACCGTTAAAGAGTATCGCCAACTCAGTGAGAAGACAGGGAATTCGCGTTTCCCAGTTGTAAATCATTCGAATCGTTTAGTGGGTGTGGTATCTGCTAAAGATATTTTAGGGAAAACAGATACGCTAACGATGGAACGCGTTATGACAAAGAATCCGTCTGTGTCAAAATTACATGCTTCAGTAGCTAGTGTTGCGCATTCAATGATCTGGAATGGGTTAGAGATGTTGCCTGTTGTACAAGACAATATGGAGCTCATTGGGATAATTTCAAGACGAGATGTTATGAAGGCGATGCAACTGACACAACGCCAACCGCAAGTAGGAAATACATTTGAAGATGACGTCAGTGAAAACTTGGAAATCGTTGAAGTGAATCCAACGGGTGCTAACTTTAGCTTTACGGTTACACCACAGATGACGAACAACCTTGGGATGCTTTCCTTTGGGGTGTTATGTGAAGTGGTTTCGGTTGCTTCAAAAGAATTTATTCATAGAAGTCAACGTCGTAACACCGTGATTGAACAATTAGAAATGCATTACTTGAAGATGATTCCAATCGAAAGTCATATTGTGATTCAAATTCAAATGCTCGATAATGGTCGTAAAGTATCGAAATTAGATATCTCGGTTTTATTAGAAAATTCGATCGTTGCTAAAGCAATTATGTCAAATCAATTAATGGAAAGAAACTAAGAATGAATTACAAAGAATTATTACAAGAAATCATTACGGAGATTAAAAAAGCAGACTCTATCGTAATTTTAAGACATAGAAAACCAGACCCAGATGCTTTGGGTTCTCAAATTGGGCTTAGTAAGCTGATTCAAGGAGCTTATCCTGAAAAGTCTGTTTATGTCATAGGGGATATACCTGGAAACTTGAAGTATATCGGTGATATGGATGAGATTACGCAAGAGGTTTTCGACAATTCGCTTGTTATCGTTGTGGATTGTTCTACACCGCGACTCATCAATTGTCCGTTTGAGGTGAATGTCGAAGAGGTGATTAAAATCGATCACCATCCAAATGTGACTCCCTACGGAAAGATTTGTTATGTGGATACAACTGCCGCTAGTGCAAGTGAAATCATGGCTGAATTTGCATTTGACGCAACAACACCGTTTCAAATGACGAGTGAAGCAGCTAATGTTATCTACGCAGGGATTATCGGGGATACCGGACGATTCTTATATCCGTCGACTACTTCGAAAACTTTTGCGCTTGTATCAAAATTGATACAACACGATGTAGATTTGGCTGGGATTGCCGATAAGATGATTACAAAGCCTCTGAATGTGAATCGAATGACAGGATATATTTACGAACATCTAGAAGTGTCTCCTGAAGGGATGGCGAGTGTTGTTTTAACGAAAGAAGTACTTAACCGTTTTGAAGCCAATGACCAATTAGCTTCTCTTGTCGTTTCAGTACCTGGAACTGTTGAAGGAATCTCGGCATGGAGTATGTATGTGGAACAAGAAGATGGTACCTTTAGAGTTCATTTGCGATCAAAAGGGCCAACTGTGAATCATATTGCTCAAGCTTTTGGAGGAGGAGGACATACGCTCGCGTGTGGCATTCCTTCAGTTACAAAGGGCCAAATTTTAGAAGTGGATGCTGAGTTAAAAGAAGCAGTTAGTAATTTTAAGAAAAATTGAAAATACAATCAAATAAGAGTATTATAAAATGTTGTTTACAATAAAAATTAGTCCGATAGTTGGATGAAAGGAATTATAAAAGAATGAATTATACTGAGTATTTTAAAAAAATTGATGATGAAATTAAGAAAGCTGATTCGATTGTAATCTTACGTCATGAATCACCAGATCCAGATGCAATTGGCTCACAAGTAGGGCTAAGAGAAATTATCCGCGCTACTTATCCTGAAAAAACAGTTTATTTACTTGGTGAAATGCCTAGCTCATTAACATATATTGGAGAAATGGACGAAATCACACAAGAACAATTTGATGCTTCGCTGATTATTGTTTTAGACTGTGCGAACACTCCTCGTATTGACTGCCCATTTGAAGTAGATCCATCTAAAGTCATTAAAATTGACCACCATCCAGATAGAGATGTGTATGGTGCGATTTCATTTGTGGATACAAATTCAAGCAGTACAAGTGAAATTCTATGCCGATTTGCGTTTGGTGAAAAAAGTACATGGAAAGTGTCTAAAGAAGCAGCTAATGCATTATATGCAGGTATCGTAGGAGACACTGGTCGCTTCCTTTATCCAGCAACAACTGCAGTAACATTTGCGATGGTTTCTAAATTATTAGAATTCGATGTAGATATTTCTGGGATTGCATACCATATGATTACAAATCCAGTATCTGTTAGCCGCTTAGCAGGTTATATTTACCAAAACATGGAAATCTCAGAGAATGGAGTTGCAGCAACTATTCTTACTCAAAAAGATTTAGAGCACTTTGGAATTGAAGAAGATCAAACGCACGGGGTTATTTCTCTTCCAAGTACGGTTGAAGGAATTCATTGCTGGGCTTTATTCGTAGAGCAACCAGATGGAAGCTACCGTGTAAATCTACGTTCGAAAGGCCCAATCGTGAATGTGATTGCACAAAACCATGGTGGTGGAGGACATCCATTAGCATCAGGTGCGATTGTTCAAACTCTTGAAGAAGTAAATGAAATCGTTGGAGAATTGAATGAATCATCTAAAGAATATTTAAGTAAATAATAGGGAAAGAGTCGGTTTATCCGGCTCTTTTTTCTTAAGTCAGTAGTTCAAATGTGAAAAAAATTCTTTCTGAAGGAAGAAAAATGGTCTTAGTTCTTTCTTGGTAAACTCACATCGATACAGTATAATATATATGAATTTTTATTGAAGAATATTTTTAGAAAAGAAGGAGCGTTAGATGAAAAGATTTATTCATAAATTATCAACAACATTATTAATATTCACATTATTAACGAATCAAGTAGCCCCGACATTTACATATGCGCACGAGGTTAGTGAACCTACAACAATAGTGACAAGTAGTACTGAAACTACTGAAACGTCAACTGCTGAAACTACATTGAGTACAGAAAATACTACTTCTGAAGCAAACGAAGCAACAGCTACAGGCGCTTTAGGGTTGAATGCACAAATTGGTCAAGTAAAAGTGACTGCTACAAACTCAACAGGTAGTGACGCGCAATATACAACAAAGAACCGTCAAGGAGATGTTCAATTAGATGGTTCAAAAGTAGCTAATTCTATCATTGGAGGATATGTCGAGTTTACTTATCCAACTGAGTATATCGAGAGTTTTACGGTTGCAACTGGCGGTCCTGTAAAGAGCGTAGATAATTCTACTCCAGGTGTGTTGAAGGTATATCTATCAGATATCACACAAACAACAACAGCGAGCTTTCCTTTTACGTTTAAATTTAAAGACCGTGTAACGCCAGAAGGATATACATTCTCTCCAAAAATCGTATTAAAAGATAGTACGGGGAATACTTTAAAAGAAGTGACAGACTCATTAATTTATAAAGTAAAAGTCGATAAACAGTCATTGTTTAAATATAACGGTTCCAATTATACTCAAGCATACACCATTGATAATCGTGAAATTTATGGTGGGAAGGCAACTGGTGATGCCATTACACAAGCAGCAGATGTGACTTTCCAATTCAGTTTATCAACGAATACTGCAGGTGGTGGACAAACTCAAAACTGGGGAAATGGTAGAGCACAAACTCGAGCGGCGAAATCAATCACCATTACAGACACGCTGCCAACGTATCAAAAAGCAGATGGGACTACTGGAACTGCTGTTTTTGATCCTGCTAAAAATCCAGGATGGACATTAAATGCGGACGGAACAGTTAGTAAAACTGTTACTGGTAGTGACACTCTAAATGACACAAATAGTGAAGCAGAGATTGCTTTACGTAGCGAGAGACTTGTTTTAAGTTTCCCAGATGCTAAAACAAAAACAAATATTGTTAATAACGCAAAAACAGAATTGACGTTTATTCAACAAGGAGAATCAGAACCTAAATTAACAGTAAGCGATGATATTCAGTTTAAACTCATCGGACAATTGATTAGTGATTCTTCTTTCCGTAAGTCTAATAACGACAGACAAACTTTAAACGTTGATGCGGGAGCGCCAGATACATCTGTCGCAACATGGATTCTTGGTTTTACGAATACTTCTCCAAGTACTATTTCAGACTTAACGCTTGTTGATGAAGATTTAGATGAGAGAATGTATTTCTATTCAGTAGGATCTCCTGTTGCCGATGCGCCGTTTGATATGGATGTTTATGGGGTTAAAGCAGATGGTACTGAAGTGAAATTAGGAAGCATTGCTAAAGGTACAAAACAATTAGTGATTGTAGACGAAGACGCCTATAATAAAGTTTCAAATCAAGCAAAACAAATTTATGCGGGAACTTTAAAGAAAGAAGCTTATCAAAAAGTATCTCGTACTTATGAAAGTATAAAAATTAAGCTTCAAGATGGTAAAACTCTTCAAGCAGGAGAGATTACATCTACATTTATCCAAACGAAATTGTTAAATCCATTTGATGAAACTGAACGTAAAGATCCTGTTAGATACAATAATAGTATGCATGCAGAAGGTTTGGTGGATGGATATGGAGAAGATGGAAAATTCTCTACAAACAAGAGTACTTCATACGAAGATGTGAGAGTGAAGGAAGAAGAAATTCGTATTTCGAAAATTACTCGTTCAAATCTTACAGGCGATTTAGGAGAAGTTGTTGAATATAGTGTTACAGCTGATTTTAATAACTTATCAGTCAACCGTCGTGTAAATGGTGCACAAGTGATTGATGTTTTACCTGAGGGAATCACTTATAAAGGGTACTATATAGATAAAATAGAGCATCAGAACATGGTGAAGGGCGAACCAAGAGTCGTTGAAAATTACAATGGCAGCGGCCGCCAAGCGGTAATTTTTGAATTGAAAGACCTTGATTTTTACAATGACAAAACGATTGCCCGTGACTTTACAGCAATTGTTTCAGCTACAATTACAAAAGAGGCAATGCCAACAGCTATTCAAAAAGCTGATGATTATAAGAAAAATACTGATAACCATGTATTCTTAGTTGCAAAAGAATTTTCACCATTAGCAAGTAATGTAACGTCACAAACAATGTTAGACAATATGTTTAAGATTGAGACGCCGGATGGAGTAGTTCCAGATAAAATCGTAGCTGCAAAATCTAGTACGGTTGTAAACTTACCAACAGAAATTCGTTCTGAAAAATATATTTCGAAAAGTGATGGAAGTTGGACGCAAGAGTTAGTTCAACACAACTATGATCAAGAGTATAAATATCAACTACAAACGAAGAACTATAGTACTTACGATATCGAAACATTCACACTATATGATCGCTTGCCATATGCAGGAGATGTGAACGGTTCGGGGTTCACTCCAGTTTTAACAAAAGCATTAGAAGTTGAAAGTAAATATACCGTTTACTATCATACTTCGACAACTTTACCTGCAACTCCATACGATGCAACGCAAGCTAGTGGCTGGGTTACAGCGGATCAAGTTGCTGATTTTACAAAAGTAACAGCCATCAAGATTGTATTGAATAAGGGTGAAAAGATTGTTCCAGGAGAAGTCGTGAACTTCCAAGTGGAAATGAAAACTCCAGAATACGAAGATGGCGAAACAGACACACTTACAGCAACGAACGTATTCTATACAAACCGTGATGCTGAAAATCCAACGGTATTTGGTGAAACAAATGCTGTAAAAAACCAATTACCTCAATACATTCCAGTTGCCAAAATTTGGAATGGGGAAAAAGACGCTTCTATTTCAAGTATTAAAGTGGAATTAAGCAGTAAGAGTAATCCAGATGTTGTTTTAGCAACAATGGTTCTAAATGATGCGAATAACTGGAAAGGTATCTTTAAACTAACAGTTGATGGTAAGACACTTGATCCAACAGTGACAGATTACCAAGTAAAAGAAGTCATCGATGAAAACTACGGTAAAGACTACGATACAGTGATTTCTGGTGAGGCAACTAAAAAAGAAGGCTTTACAATCACAAACACGCGTAAGACAACTACTCATACCGTTAAAAAAGAATGGAAAGATAATGACAATAAACTAGGTTTACGTAAAGCCATTAAGGTTCAATTGAAGCAAAATGGTGAAAACTATGGTGAAGCCATTGAGTTATCTGAAGCAAATAACTGGGAACATACTTTCACAGAATTACCTGAATCTAATAATGGAGTAGCTTATGAGTACACTGTTGAAGAACTAGATATCCCAGAAGGATATACACATGAAGTTGTAACAGAAGGTACAAACTCAGTTATTACCAACCGTATTATTTCAGCGATTAAACAAGACCTCACATTCAAAAAAGAATTAGAAGGTCGTGAATTGCAAGAGGGAGAATTCTCATTTCATCTATTAGATGAAAATGGGAATGTAGTTCAATCAGCTCAGAATGCTGCCGATGGTACGATTACATTTAAAGATGTAACATTCGAAAAGGCAGGAACTTACAAATTCACAGTTAAAGAAGTAAGTGGCGATGATGCACAAATCACTTACGATAAGAGCGCCAAAAACGTTTCTGTTGAGGTGAAACAAAAGGGCACAGAATATGTTGCTACTGTAACATATGATGCAGATACAACGTTTAAAAACAAGTATACGGCACCAGCTGTTCCAACTCCTGAACCATCAAAACCACAAAAAGATTTACCAAATACGGGTACTTCATCACTTGTAAATACAATGTTGATTGCAACTGTTCTTGCAATGATTGCTTTAGGATTTGTTTATACAAGCAAGAAAGAAAATTAATCATATAATTTTGAAAACATCGATTAGTCATACGACTAGTCGATGTTTTTATTTCGCTGTTGAAAGCCTTTTGATTTTTTGAAAAAAATTCTTTAAATGAATTGACTTTAGCACGTTTCAAGAATACAATAATATTATGTGTTAAATCACATTTAACCATAAAAATTATCAATGCAATTTATTTTGATTAAAAATTTAATAGAGACGGAGGTGACTCAATGGACTCAGTAGTAGTAGGTGGCCTCGCGATCTTAGCTTTAATAATTGGAATTGTTGCTGGATATATTGGTTTCAAATCAAATTACGAGAAAAAGTTAGTAGCAGCTCGCGAATCGGCTGAAATGATTATCAAAGATGCAGAAAAAGATGCTGACCGTTTAAAAAAGGAAGTATTATTAGAAGCAAAAGAAGAAAATCATAAATATCGTGCTGAAGTTGAAAATGAGTTAAAAGAAAGACGAAATGAAGTACTTCTTCAAGAAAAGAGAATGATTCAACGTGAAAAGAATTTAGATCGTAAAGATGAAATTCTAGAAAAACGTGAACAATCAATCGAAACGAAGGAAACAAAAATCCAAGAAAAACTTGAGAGAGTGACGGAGAAAGAAAATCAAGCTGAAGCTCTCGTTGCTAAGCAACAAGAAGAATTGGAACGTATTTCTACAATCAGTAAAGAAGAAGCGCAAGAAATTATTATGAAGGACATGACCGAACAATTAAGTAAGGAACGTGCCATCATGATTAAAGAGTCTGAGCAGCTTGCAAAAGATGAAGCAGATAAAAATGCTAAAAATATTATTCTTCAAGCGATTCAACGTTCCGCAGCGGACTTAGTTTCAGAGAACACAGTAACGGTTATGACGTTACCAAGTGATGAAATGAAAGGTCGTATTATCGGACGTGAGGGACGTAATATTCGTACCCTTGAATCATTAACAGGAATTGATGTGATTATCGATGAAACACCAGAAGCGGTTGTTTTAAGTGGTTTTGACCCAATTCGTCGTGAAATCGCGAAAATGACTCTTGAAAAATTAATTTCAGATGGTCGTATTCATCCTGCACGTATTGAAGAAATGGTTGAAAAATCTCGTAAAGAAATGGATGA
>CALJSD010000162.1 GCA_937976325.1 uncultured Carnobacterium sp. | reverse complement strand
TTTGGCAATAATGATTAACGAAGAAAGTAACTGAATAAAGTTTTAATAGAGAAATAACCTATGACAGACAACCTTCAAGATGTAATTTCCCCAAAACTCGCTGTGGCGATTGCAAATCCAATATTTCCAGCGGTAGATAGTCTATTGCGCTCAGGTCGCCATATCAGCACGGAGCATTTAGATAATCACGCATTTTTAATGGATTTCCAAAATGAATTAGACGGATTTTATCGTCGCTATAACGTGGAACTAATTCGTGCGCCAGAAGGATTTTTCTATCTTCGTCCGAAAGCAACGACATTAATTGCGCGTTCTGTGCTTTCTGAGTTGGAAATGCTTGTTGGTAAAGTGCTTTGTTATCTTTATTTAAGCCCAGAACGTTTAGCCCAACAGGGTATTTTTAGCACACAAGAAGTGTATGATGAATTATTAAATCTTGCCGATGAAGGAAAATTATTAAAAGCAGTTAATCAGCGTTCAAGTGGTTCTGACTTAGATAAACAAAAATTGGCAGAAAAAGTGCGGGCTGCAATTAGTCGTTTACGTCGTTTAGGTATGATTCAAACTGTTGGCGAACAAAATAGTGGGAAATTTACGATTTCTGAATCTGTATTTCGTTTTGGTGCGGAAGTGCGTAGCGGAGATGATCCATTAGAGGCCCAAGCTAGACTCATTCGTGATGGGGAAGCGGCAACACCTGAATCCTTAGCGTTGGAAAAACAAGCACAATTAATGGAAAACGATGCAGAAAGTGCGGATGAAATTGACGAAGAATTTGACGGAGAACAAGAATAATGTCTGATGTTTTTGAATTAGAAAATGAAATCGAATTAGAGAGCGATGAAGTCATTATGGAAAATGAAAACGTCGAAGAAATCGTTGAAACGCCAATGCCTTTTAGCATGACGACAAATAATGGTGTAGAGCGTGGTAAATTCCGTTCATTAACCTTAATTAACTGGAATGGTTTTTTTGCGCGTACTTTCGATTTAGACGAATTAGTTACCACACTTTCTGGGGGTAACGGTGCAGGTAAATCAACCACAATGGCTGGATTTGTGACCGCATTAATTCCTGATTTGACCCTTTTACATTTCCGTAATACAACAGAAGCTGGCTCCACAGGCGGTTCTCGCGATAAAGGTTTACATGGTAAATTGCGTCCAGGTGTTTGTTACGCG
>CALJSD010000161.1 GCA_937976325.1 uncultured Carnobacterium sp. | reverse complement strand
GTCGGAAATTCGCGTGGAGCTAGTCTTATGACAACATTAGACGAAGGAGGAAAGACAATGGCAAAACAAAAAATCCGTATCCGTTTGAAAGCTTACGAACACCGTGCGCTTGATCAATCAGCGGAAAAAATCGTAGAAACAGCAAAAAGAACTGGTGCTAGCGTAGCTGGTCCAATTCCATTGCCAACAGAAAGATCGCTTTACACAGTTATTCGTGCGACTCACAAATATAAAGATTCTCGCGAACAATTTGAAATGCGTACACACAAGCGTTTGATCGACATCGTTAATCCAACGCCAAAAACTGTTGATGCCTTAATGAAGCTTGATTTACCAAGCGGCGTTGACATCGAAATCAAATTATAATAAATAGAAAAATGGAGGTGTAACCATGACCAAAGGAATCTTAGGCAAAAAAGTAGGGATGACTCAATACTTTACAGAAGCAGGTGAACTTATTCCTGTAACAGTTGTTGAAGTAACTCCAAACGTTGTTCTTCAATTAAAAACAATCGAAAACGACGGTTACGAAGCTGTTCAATTAGGTTTCGACGACTTACGTGAAGTTTTATCAAATCGCCCTGCTAAAGGTCATGTAGCAAAAGCAAATGCTACTCCTAAGCGCTTCATTCGTGAATTCAACAATGTCGAGCTTAGCGAGTACGAAGTAGGACAAGAAATTACAGTTGATGTATTCAAAGCAGGAGACATCGTTGACGTAACAGGTACATCTAAAGGGAAAGGTTTCCAAGGTGCTATCAAACGTCATGGACAATCTCGCGGACCAATGGCTCACGGTTCTCGTTACCACCGTCGTCCTGGTTCAATGGGTGGAGCATCATTCCCATCACGCGTTTTCAAAGGTAAAGCATTACCTGGACAAATGGGTGGCGACCGTATCACTATTCAAAACTTAGAAGTAGTGAAAGTTGATGCAGAACGCAATGTAATCTTAATCAAAGGTAACGTACCTGGATCTAAGAAATCATTAGTAGAAATTAAAACAGCAGTTAAATCTAAATAATAAATAGGGAAGGAGGAACGAGAGAATGACAAAAGTTACATTATTTAAACAAGATGGAACAACAAACGGAGAAATCGAATTAAACTCAGAAATCTTCGGAATTGAACCAAACGAAAATGTAGTATTCGACGCAGTAATCATGCAACGCGCTTCATTACGTCAAGGAACACACGCTGTTAAAAACCGTAGTGCAGTAAGCGGAGGCGGCCGTAAACCATGGCGCCAAAAAGGAACTGGTCGTGCTCGTCAAGGATCAATCCGTTCACCACAATGGCGTGGCGGAGGTATTGTATTCGGACCAACACCTCGTTCATATAGTTACAAATTACCTAAAAAAGTACGTCGCTTAGCGATTAAATCAGTATTATCACAAAAAGTATTGGATAACAAGCTTGTTGTAGTGGAAGCATTACAATTTGACGCACCAAAAACAAAAGAGTTTGCACAAGTATTGTCTAACTTAAACGTTGATACAAAAGTGTTAGTAGTTGTAGAATCTTCAAACGATTTCGCATTATTAGCAGCTCGTAACATTCCAAACGTAACAATCGTTGACGAAACAGATGTTACTGTATTAGACGTTGTAAACAACGACAAATTATTATTCACAAAAGCAGCTCTTTCTAAAGTAGAGGAGGGACTTCAATAATGGATGCACGTGACGTAATCAAACGCCCTATCATTACTGAAGCTTCAATGCTTGCTACTGACGAAAAGAAATACACTTTTGAAGTTGATGTACGTGCTAACAAAATTCAAGTACGTCAAGCCGTAGAAGAAATTTTTGGTGTTAAAGTTGAAAAAGTTAACATCTTAAATGTACGTGCTAAATTCAAACGTGTTGGCCGCTACGGTGGTTACACTAACAAACGTCGTAAAGCAATTGTGAAGCTTACAAAAGATTCAAAAGATATTCAATTATTCGCTGAAGAAGCTTAATCTTCAGAAAGAAAAAACTACTATAATAATAGGAGGAAATAGACGTGGCGATTAAAAAATATAATCCAACCTCAAACGGCCGTCGTAATATGACAGGTTATGATTTCAGCGAAATTACAAAGTCAACACCAGAAAAAACTTTGTTAGAATCATCAAAAAACAACGCTGGTCGTAACAGCCAAGGTAAAATCACTGTACGTCACCAAGGTGGCGGACACAAACGTGCTTACCGTGTGATCGACTTCAAACGTAACAAAGATAACGTTGAAGGTGTAGTTCACTCAATCGAGTACGATCCAAACCGTACAGCAAACATTGCATTAATTCACTATGTAGATGGTGTTAAAGCATATATCATTGCTCCAAAAGGTTTACAAGTAGGACAACGTATCGAATCAGGAGAAAATGCTGATATTAAAGTAGGTAATGCTTTACCATTAGCAAACATCCCAGTTGGTACTGTGATCCACAACATTGAAACAAAACCAGGTAAAGGCGGACAATTAGTTCGTTCAGCTGGTACAAGTGCACAAGTACTTGGTCAAGAAGGTAAATACACTTTAGTTCGTTTGAACTCAGGTGAAGTTCGTATGATTCTTTCAACTTGCCGTGCAACAATCGGTACTGTTGGTAACGAACAACACGAATTAATTAACTTCGGTAAAGCAGGACGTTCTCGTTGGAAACGTAAACGCCCAACAGTTCGTGGTTCTGTAATGAACCCTAACGATCACCCACACGGTGGTGGTGAAGGTCGCGCTCCTATCGGACGTCCAACACCTGTATCTCCATGGGGTAAACCAGCTCTTGGATACAAAACTCGTAGCAAGAAAGCTCGTTCTAACAAGCTTATTGTTCGTGGTCGTAAAAAATAATTAACTAGATAGCAAATCTGATTCTATTAAAATTCTGGAAGGAGGATTTCCGTAATGGGTCGTAGTTTGAAAAAAGGACCTTTCGTCGATGATCATTTGATGAAAAAGGTTGAAGCTGCTCAAGGTAGCGACAAAAAAGTTGTGATCAAAACTTGGTCACGTCGTTCAACAATTTTCCCAAACTTTGTTGGACAAACAATTGCTGTATATGACGGCAGAAAACATGTTCCAGTATATATTCAAGAAGACATGGTAGGTCACAAATTAGGTGAATTCGCACCAACAAGAACTTACCGTGGTCACGTGAATGACGATAAGAAATCTAAACGCAAATAACGAGGGGAGGACTTGAAAAATGTCAGAACAAATCACATCTGCAAAAGCAGTTGCTAAAACAGTTCGTATTGCACCTCGTAAAGCTCGTCTTGTTGTCGATCTAATTAGAGGTAAAAAAATCGGTGACGCAATTTCAATCTTGAAATTTACACCACGTTCTGCATCACCAATCGTAGAAAAAGTTTTAATGTCTGCAATTGCTAACGCTGAACACAATTTCGACTTAGATGTTGAAAACTTATATGTAAGTGAAGCTTACGTGAACGAAGGACCAACTATGAAACGTTTCCGTCCACGTGCTAAAGGTTCAGCTTCACAAATCTTAAAACGCACAAGCCACATCACTGTAGTGGTATCAGAGAAGAAGGAGGGATAATCAGTGGGTCAAAAAATTCATCCATTAGGAATGCGTGTCGGAATCATCCGTGACTGGGATTCAAAATGGTACGCAGAAAAAGATTTCGCAGAATTCTTACATGAAGATTTAAAAATCCGTGATTATATCCGTAAACAATTAA
>CALJSD010000160.1 GCA_937976325.1 uncultured Carnobacterium sp. | reverse complement strand
AATCACCATTTCCTCAATATTTAATCCCGCTTTATCAATACAACGTTTAATATTATGAACGATTGTTTTTGGTCCAGTAATCATACTTGCATATAATTCTAAACGAACTCCAATCATTCCACGAGGGTCTTTAATCCCATCGAATCCATCTACGATAAATTCTTCTGGAATAACAGAAATAATTTCTCTTTCAGGTGCAACGGAACGTACTTTTGCTGCTGAAATGACATTATGAACATCAATGTCCGTAATTTCACGATTTTCACTTGAAACAGCAATCATTCCATGACATGGTTCAATAGAAATTTGATTACTTGGGATTCCTACGATAACATCTTTAATTTGAATATTTGATTTTTGTTCTGCTTGTTTAACGGCTTTTTTAATAGATTCAACAGTTTCGTCAATATCTACAATTACTCCCCGACTAAGTCCTTGAGATTTTTCATTGCCGACTCCAATAATGTTTAATTGTCCACGAATATACTCAGCAACAACAACTTTAATTGAAGTGGTTCCAATATCTAAACTCACATAAATTCCCTGATTTTTCACGTTTATTGAAACCTCCTATACGATTCATTTCTATTTCATTTTTTAAAGTTTATTGATAAGTGATACTCCCTATATTTTAACATAATTTTGTTCACTTAAAAAAACATATGAGCGAGTTTTAAGACTTTTTTATTGAACTGTCGTATCTGGTGTGAAATAGATTCCTACTTCCATATCCACAGTTCCTTTTTTGCCATTCAATTGTTTCGTAATTGATGGATAATACCCTAATTTATCTCCAATATCTTTCAGATTTCCAATCACGCGATTGCCATCTTTCATCTTCAGATAAATCTTTTGGTGATTTTTTGTATCGTTTGGATACTGAATCTCTACGATTTCACGAATCACACTTGCTGGAACTTTCTCCAGTTGTTTTGCGAGTGCTTGATATTGCGTGTCCTCAGTAAATAGAGTCAATAAAGGATAATCCTTCGGCGTTGCATCGGCCTCTACTTCGATGATTTGACCATCCGATAAAAGCTCATAGGTTTTATCATCACTTTGGTAGTATCCGATTGCTGGATTTTCTTCAATATTCAAACGCATTTTATTCCATGCCACTAATTGTACGGAAGCATCCTTAATTTTTGGACTAGCATTTTTTAACAAGTTAGCTGTACGATAACGATTCGCTAAAATTGTCCAAATGCTTTGTCCCTTGGTGATACCGTCGTTTTCTTGAACTAATTCCACTGGAACTTGATTCAATCCTACAACTTCGATATCAGACACTTTCGAAAGTGGTGAAATAAAGTAAATACTCCATCCCGCACAAACAATAAAAATCCCTTTTAAGAGCGTTGCATTCGTAATGCCTTGTGACTTTGGTTTTGTCTTTTTAGGCTTTGGTTCCTTTTTCTTTTTCACCTTTTTTACAGGTTCTTCAGGAACATTTTGCTCTACTCTTGGAGAATTCTGTTGCGCTAACTCCCAAGGTGTTAGTTCACGTGGAGGAGTTTGTTGTGGTTTCTTTCGATTAAACATATTCTCCTCCTTAATCCTTATTTCACTAGAGAATGAATAATTGTTTCAAGTCGACTTGACGCATCTGTAATTCCCAAGGCTTTTGAATTTTCAGCCATTTCTTTTCGTTTGGCTTCATCATTCATAATACGATTGATTTCAGTGACTAAACTTTCACCGTTTAAGTCTTTTTCTAAAATCATCGTTGCGGCGTCTTTTTCTACTAATGACATCGCATTTGCTTCTTGGTGATTTTCAGTTACGTATGGACTTGGAATTAAAATACTTGGCAAGCCAAGTGCTGTTAATTCAATCAATGTAGTTGCTCCACTTCTGCAGACAACGAGGTCTGTGTTTTGGAACATTTGCACCATATTATTAATATATGGTAAAACTGTGATATTTTGCAATGGTTTTTTCAAACTTGTAATGAGATTGTTGATTTTGTCATAATGCACTTGTCCAGTGACCATGACTACTTGATAATCTTTTTTCTCGAATTCTTCAAGTGCTTCGATAAATGATTCGTTCATACGAAGCGATCCACGGCTTCCACCGAAAATCAATACGATTGGTTTTTCTTTTTGAATACCAATAGACGCTAAGTAAGAATCATCTTTTTGCGCATTGGCTAACTCTTGACCACGAGGATTTCCTGTCATGACCACTTTATCTTCGTACTTTGCAAAGTCTTTACGAACAGCATCGAAGCAAATCGCAATCTTAGAAACTTTACGGGCTAGGAATTTATTCGTAATACCTGCTAAACTATTTTGCTCATGAATAATCGTTGGAATTCCCATGTTTGCTGCCGCGTATAATACTGGCGCACATACATATCCTCCAGTACCGATAACGATATCCGGTTTGAACTCTTTTACGATTTTTTTTGCTTTAAAATAGCTTGTACAGAAATACCATAATGTCTTGAAGTTTTCTAGTGACAATGAACGAACGATTCCTTGAATCTTAATCGTTTTAAAATCATATCCCGCTTTTGGAACGATGGTACTTTCTAATCCACGTTCAGTCCCCACATAAAGAAACTCTGTTGAAGGGTCTTGTTCTTTCAAATAATTCATTAAGGAAAGAGCTGGATAAATATGGCCACCCGTTCCTCCTCCTGAAACTAATACTCTCATCTTTTTTCTCCTATTATTACAGTTTTTCTACTGCTTCAATGAAACAATCGCCGCGCACTTCAAAGTTAGCAAATTGATCCCAACTTGCACATGCTGGTGAAAGTAATACAATTTCTCCCTCACGACTCGCTGCATACGCTTTTGGCACTGCTTCTTCTAAAGTCTCTACTACGGTTACTGGAATAGATAGTTTTTCAGCGGTCGCTTTTAACTTCTCTTTTGTTTCCCCGTAAACGACCATTTCACGGACGTTTCCAAGAGAGGATTCTAATTCCTCAAAACCATTACCACGATCAAGTCCGCCCGCAATTAATACAACCGATTGATTTGTAAAACTACGTAACGCTGTTTGTGTCGCAATGATATTTGTAGCTTTTGAATCGTTGTAGAATTTACGACCTTCAATAGTCTTCACATATTGTGTACGGTGTTTTACTCCATGGAATGAACGAACTGCTTTTTCGATTCCTTCATTTGTTGCACCTTGTAATTTACTAATTGCAACTGCCGCTAACACGTTCTCAATGTTTTGAACGCCAGGTACTTGAATCGCTTCAAGTGGCATGACTGCTTCCCCATTAAAGTAAATCGTAGTTTCATCCGCATACGCACCGTGTTCTAAGACCGATTTACGGCTGAACGGCACTAATGTCGCCTTTGTATGACCTTTAATAAACTCATATAACTCTGGGAAATCCGCATTATAAACAAGGAAATCCTCTTCTGTTTGATTTTTAGTGATTTGTAATTTTGCTTTTACATACTCTTCACGCGTTCCATGATAATCTAAATGTGCGCTAAAGATATTCACAATACACGCTACTTTAGGATGGAACTCCTCAATTCCCATTAATTGGAAACTTGATAATTCAGTGACATAAATATCTGATTCTTTTGAATCACCAGCAAGTAGTGATAAAGGAATACCAATATTTCCACATGCAAAAGTTCTTCTTTCAGGGAATGACTCTTTTAACATAAGATTCGTTAATGTTGTCGTTGTTGTTTTCCCATTTGAACCAGTAATTCCAAGTACGGTTCCTTCCATGACACGTTGTGCAATTTCGATTTCCGTATAAACTGGCAATCCCTTCTCGACTGCTTTAGCGACTAATGGATTTGAATAAGGAATCCCTGGATTTTTCACAACGAAATCAACGGGCTCATCGAGTAGTTCTAGTGGATGTCCCCCAGAAACCACTTTAATCCCTTCTGCGACTAACCCTTGTGCGTCTACACTTTCCTCAAGTGGTGTTCTATCATTTACTGTTACATCCGCGTGTAACTGGTGTAATAGTTTTGCTACACTCAC
>CALJSD010000159.1 GCA_937976325.1 uncultured Carnobacterium sp. | reverse complement strand
TTGCCCAAAATTCACTTATAAGTGATTTTTGGGCAACTCTCTTTTTTAAATACGAAGAAATAATTCAATTACAGGATTACTTCGAATCTTCACGGATATCTTTATAATAGCGGTAACGTTGCACCGGTTCGAGCCAATGTCTCTCACCTTTAAATCCTCAAAAAGGGCGTACGGAATAAATTCCTACGCCCTTTAATTCGTTTTAATGCGGATTCACGTTACTGCTATTATAGAATCCGTCAGATTCTTTGTAATCCTGTACCTTATTTATTTCTCTTCGTGTTTCTTTTGTTCGTGGCGCTGTTGGTAATAAGCGCGAATCTCTTCGTTTTCCTCAGTAGCACGATAATGGACCTCAAAGCCATTCTTCTTCCAACTTAAAGTCGTCATGAGTTCATCCCATGTTGGCAATTTTACCTCAGGCAATTCAAACTGCACTAATTCAGACATGTCTAATGAGTCTCTCCAAACTTCAAAGCGAGTTGAAACGAGTAATAACGCAATACGTGTTAACAATTCACGTTTTTCTTCGTCCATATCCCCTGCTGCCTTCAAGAACTCTTGCACATAATGCATAAACTGTCCGTATAAATCATTCACCGTATCAATTCCAACAGAAAATAGTAGTTCAAAGAACACATTCCAGAACAATTCAAGGTCTTCATCGCTCACCGATTCTGTCCATTTCTTGAATGTTTGATCATTCAACTGACTATTTTTGGTTAATTTTTCCATCTTAATAAATTGACCGTCTTCAATCTCCCATGTCATGGCGCTATGTTGCATCGCACCGGTGGCATTACTTTTGACAATGACATACGGCACTTCGGATTCTAGCATTAATCCAACAAGTGAATCTTGTGGAATATAACGCATCGCTAATGGCACTATATTTTGATATCCTTTTGTTTCAAGTACAGAACGGTACAATCCAGGAGAATCAAAGCAGAAAATATCCACGAGACGTAACTGAACATCTTCCTCTTGAGTGGCCGCAGCGTATAGCGCTAAGTTTCCACCCTTTGAATGTCCTGAAACCATTAAGTCTCCATCGAATAGACTGGCTTGTTTAGCTAAATACTCCTTTGCATTAGCACGTCCTGCACGGATACCTCCAAATTCACGAGCAAG
>CALJSD010000158.1 GCA_937976325.1 uncultured Carnobacterium sp. | reverse complement strand
ATTCAAATGGAAATTACGAAGCATTTGCTCGCCCTAAAAAACCACAAGGCGTTGAACAAAAATCAGCTTACTTAGTTGGTTCAGGACTTGCATCCTTATCAGCCGCTGCTTTCTTAGTCAGAGACGGCCAAATGAAAGGAGAAAACATTCATATTTTAGAAGAACTTCCACTTGCAGGAGGAAGCTTAGACGGAATCTTAAACCCAACACGCGGATTCATTATTCGTGGAGGTCGTGAAATGGAAGACCACTTCGAATGTTTATGGGACTTATTCAGATCAATCCCTTCATTAGAAGTCGAAGATGCCTCTGTGTTAGATGAGTTCTACTGGCTTAACAAAGAAGACCCTAACTTCTCAAAATGTCGTGTGATTGAAAACAAAGGACAACGCATTCCAGATGATGGCCAATTCACTTTAAGCGATAAGTCAAGCGAAGAAATGGTGAAATTATATATGACCTCTGAATCTGAATTACAAGGGCTAAAAATTACCGATGTATTCAGTGAAGAATTCTTCGAATCAAACTTCTGGACTTACTGGGCTAGCATGTTTGCTTTTGAAAAATGGCATTCAGCGATTGAAATGCGCCGTTACATTTTACGTTTCATTCACCATATCGATGGTCTACCTGACTTATCTGCATTGAAATTTACGAAATACAACCAATATGAATCACTCGTTTTACCACTCGTGAACTACTTGAAAAAACATAATGTTCAATTCGAATACGATACAGTTGTTAAAAATGTGATTGTTGAACACGTTGGAAGCGACATGATTGCTAAAGAACTTGTGTTAGAAGTAGGTGGCGTTTCAGAAACACGCAATCTTACAGAAAACGACTTAGTATTCGTGACAAACGGTAGTATTACTGCTGCAACGACATACGGGGACAACAATACTCCAGCACCAATTTCAAAAGAATTAGGTGGAGCATGGAGCTTATGGAAAAACTTAGCCAAACAAGATGAACGCTTCGGACATCCAGAAGTATTCTGTGAAAACTTGCCAGACCAAAGCTGGTTTGTTTCAGCTACAACAACTGTAAAAGATAAACGTATCGCTGAATACATTCAAAAAATCTCAAAACGTGATCCTTATGCTGGAAAAGTGGTGACAGGAGGAATCGTAACAGTTCGCGACTCAAACTGGATGATGAGCTACACATTAAACCGTCAACCACACTTTAAAGCACAAAGTAAAGATGAATTAGTCGTATGGATTTACGGATTATATTCAGGAATCAAAGGAAACTATGTGGAAAAACCAATCGAAGAATGTACAGGGATTGAAATTGCCGAAGAATGGTTATACCACATGGGTGTTCCAGAAGAATTGATTCATGAATTTGCTAGCGAAGGATGCAATACAGTGCCTTGCTACATGCCTTATATCACAAGCTACTTCATGGCTCGTAAAGATGGCGACCGTCCACTCGTTGTTCCAAATGGCTCTAAAAATATTGCCTTCATTGGTAACTTCGCTGAAACTCCTCGCGATACAGTGTTCACAACAGAATATTCTGTTCGTACAGCGATGGAAGCTGTATATACATTGCTTGATGTCGATCGTGG
>CALJSD010000157.1 GCA_937976325.1 uncultured Carnobacterium sp. | reverse complement strand
CATTGAAGTTTGCACCAGCATAGAAATAGAACTTAGCAGTCGAGAAATTCCCTTTCTCGATTTTGAGGTTGCCGAGGGAATAAAAGACTGGAGCTCGGCTGAAATCGAATTCAAAGTTACTCCAGATTCCCGGGGTGGTTTTGATTACATTACTTTCATCTTTAATGATGTTGCTACTGCGCTTGCTCATTTCGACGAAGATAGTACGGCGGACATCCTGTTCTTCGCTAAACTTTGCAAAGTTTTTGGTGATATTCTTAGGCTCTTTATAGTTCTGAGGATTTGGGAAACGTTTACTTAGAATCTCACGGTCATATGATTCCAATTCTGCGAGAATCTTCTTAGAGTCTCTTTTGTTGAGCTCTTCAAGTCTTTTGAAGGCTTTGTATTCGTCAATTTTTTCTGCAAGTGGGAAGGGTGAACGAACGTAAGAGCAGAGGTTATTGATAATAACCTGTCCCTCTTTGATACGAGTTTTTGCATCGATATTGTCGTCGTCCAGCCACTCATCGATGAGGCCAGTGAGCGCGTATACTCCACCAAGACGCACAGGTGCTTGGTCGCTTGATAGTTTATCAACTGCTTCGATGTATCGGTCACGGCGAGCTGCATGAATCTGACGAATATGGTCTCGGTTATCTTTCTGCTTCTGTACCTCCAACTGCTCACGTTCCAGTTCGCTCTTCTGATGACTTTTGATAAGTGAGAATAGCGCCACAACACCACCTGTAACGCCAAGTAGAGCCGTTGTTAAATCTTTGGTGTCTCCGATGAAGTTATTCTGGTATAGGAGAACAGGTATAAAGAACGAAAAAAATCCGCCAAATATTACAGTTGCAACAAACGTTCTCAGTATATGATTTTCTAGTTTAGACTTTATGTTTTTAATAAAAGGAATTATTGCTAAGGGTGCTGAAATAATGATTCCTGAGATGCAAAGAAATAGCTCATTGCGTAGGGAATTTATTTTTGAAAATTTTTCATTTTTCGTAGTGGTGTTGAGTTCATTTTGTAGTTCTTGGGTAATTGTTGAATGTTCGGTGATAATTATTAGTGCTCTATGTGCTAAATTATACTCGAGATACATGATGAATGACGCAAGGGCAATGTAGGAAATAATTCTTAATAATTTTTTATATTTCTTCCCGTAGTTCCAGAATGTGTGGGTTTGGATTTTTATTTTTCTAAGTATTTTGCTAGTGTAGCCAGTTATTTCTTCTTCGCGCATGGCGAGAATAATAAGCAAAGCAATAATTACAAATAAAAAAGTAGCTATAACTGCATATATAGACTGTGTTAACATATCATTATCGATTTGAAAAGGAATGAGGAGAGTGGCGGTCTGGAAGGTTAAGAAAAAATTAAGCATAACTTATCCTAAAAATCTCCTTAGATTCGTATATGGTCCTTAGAATCATTTTTTGGGGAGGAGTTGTGGAGGTCGGGGTGTCTGTAAGGGACATTGTTGATGTATTCCTGTCTACTTTGAGAGGATATGGTCGTAACCAGGATACGGCAGGCGGGTAGTCTCAAGCCACAGGTGAAGGTTGGAGAATTGCGGGTCGGACAAGCGGAG
>CALJSD010000156.1 GCA_937976325.1 uncultured Carnobacterium sp. | reverse complement strand
TGGCCCAAAACAAAAAGGAATTAAGCAACAATTAGTTGCTTAATCCCTTCCTAAATTTCTTCATCAACACTATTTGACAAAGAGCCCTTTTTTAGTGCTCAAAATAGCACTCAATTTTAAATGGATTTGGTGTTCAAAAAATATAATCAAATGCAACAAACTAATTTCATTTTTAATAGGCACAATTAATTTTAGAAGATAGTACGAAAAAATATTGACTATTTTCTTTAGAATGTGTAAAATTTAGATAGATTATTTAAAGTGAGGTTTTTTTATCTTGTCTATATTAAAGAAGAAAGTTAATATGTTTAGTGTACTATTGAATGTGGTATTAATAGCTATTATAGCTATTGGAGTGCTATTTTTCTTACCTAAGGAACATAAATCAGAAGTCAAATCGTCAATTAATATCGAAAGTATTGAAAAAGTGAATGAAGTTGTATTTTTGAATGCGGGAGTTAATGAAATTATTACTGAAACAAAAACAACCCAAGTTTTTGGGTTTGATGTGCCATTCTCTAAAAAAACAGCGCTAGTAATTTTAAATTATAAAGCAAAATTCGGTATTAAAAGTGCTGTTAAAGTAGAAAAAGTAGGGGAAAATGAATATAAGGTTACCGTACCTAAATTTGAAGTGATTGGAGTAGAACTGTCACAAGATAATCCGTATAGTTTATATGATAATCATGGAGAGTTATTAAGCGGAACTACAGAAGATGTAGATACTGGGAAATTGGTTACTAATCAACTATCTAACGATAAACAAGCAGAGTATTTAGATAAATTTAATAGTGATATTAAAGAATCTGCTATCAATTATTATAAAACATTATTTTCATCAATGGATTCTGAAGCAAAGGTAACTGTAGAATTCTCAGAATAATTCTTTCAAATAAAATTTTAGAAACACAAAACCCTGACCATCTCTGGTCAGGGTTTTCTTTTTGCATTTTAGAATAAGATTAATAGTAAGCTGATTGTGATAATCAGTTGTACGACTAAACCAATGAGTGATAAGTAAATTGGATCGATGGTTGATTCTGTTGCGCTCTTAAACATCGAAGACGTAAATGTCACGATGTAGAGTAGGATGTGCGCGAAGAATACAATCAAGATTCCAACGAATAACCATACTGGACTGATAAATGTCATTACTGTCGCAACAGCAAGTAAGACAATCGCTAAAACGTTCATGCCTTCGTATTGAGTCAACCAGTAGTTAAACACGTGTTGACGTTTTTGGAAGACGTGTTTCAATCCATACGATACGCTTGGGAATCCAAGGTAGAACACCGCGTAGAAGAGGATGAAGCGAATGAACATCCAAATATAGTTTGGTGTGCTTGTTAAGCTTGGTAAGATTGAAATGTCAGCAAATAATTGGTATTGACCAATGAGTGAATGAATCAAGTGAGTTGTCACGAATGCAGACATCACTGTTGCAAGGATAATCAATGCATATCCGTAAGTGCGGCTATATTGACGCTTACGTGAGTAATGGTTTGTCGGTTGGACTAAACGTTCTCCAAAGAAAGTGAAGAAGCGTTTAAATTTATTCCACGCACCAGCATACGCTAGTCGATTATTCTTCACACGGTTTTCTTGTGAGCTACGGTTATCTTCTTCTGGGATACTTGTTTCTACTTTCGTTGTGAACGATGGAGTAGGTTCGTTATTTTCGTCTAAAAGGTCTGTTTGAACGCCTTCATTTGGTTCAATTGACACCGGTTGTGATAGTTCGTCTTGAACAGTTCCACAGTAAGGGCAGAGTGTTTCTTGTTCGTCAATCATCTCATGACAGAATGGACATTGTTTCATGAATCTTCCTCTTTCTATGTCTAATAATTTTCATTGCTATTGTATCATAATTTCACTATAAAAAAAGACTAGGAACTCCTAGTCTTAGCGTGGCATCTTTTCAGATGAGTAGGTCGTGTTCACATCACGAACTACAAACAGCTACATCCGGTAGTGTGCCTAAGCACGCCTGTTCCACATAACTCGCAGTCTCTTATGTACTGCGTGTCGCCTCATCGCATAGAATACATTATAGCAGAGGGTGTGTGGAATGTCATGTATGAACTATTTTTCGCGGATAACTTCGATTTTATATCCATCTAAGTCTTTTACGAAGTAGTAGTTTGCAGGATGTCCTGGTAAACCTTTTAATTCTGTAACGTCAAAGCCTTTAGCAACGTGTTCAGCGTGAAGTCCTTCTAAGTCTTTAGCGCTGATAGCGATATGACCATATCCGTCGCCGATTTCGTAAGGGCCGTGGCCGTAGTTATATGTTAATTCTAATTCGTAATCGTCACCTTCGAATGCTAAGTAAACGATTGTGAATTTGTGTTCTGGGAAGTCTTTTCTGTGAGTTTCTTTAAAACCAAATGCTTCTTCGTAGAAACGAATGCTTTCTTCTAGATTTTGAACACGGACACAAGTATGCAACATTTTTGACATGATGTGACCTCCTTTGTTTATTTTTCTTAAGCCTAACAAACTCTACAAATAAATACAAGTTTTCAAGACTGTTTTCATTTCGCGGACAAATGTATTCGATTAGTGGAAATGTGTTGCGTTCTTTTCATTAATTTGGTAGTCTAGTAACATTGAAAAAATAAGGAAGTGTCATATGAAAGTAATCAAATTTGGTGGAAGCTCTTTAGCGAATGCCACTCAATTAAGAAAGGTCTTTAATATCGTAAAATCTGATGAAAAACGTAAAATCGTGGTGGTATCAGCCCCAGGAAAACGTACGTCAGACGATGAAAAAGTAACAGACCTATTAATCCAATTAGCAACTTCTCATATTGAAGGGAATTATGATGAAGAAGTCTTAAAGAAAATCTTAGTGCGTTATAAAGAAATTTGTGATGAATTAGAATTAAAACCAGAAGTATTTGAACTTGTTCGTATTCATTTTAAAAACTTAAAAGAAAGAAACGATTTAGCTCCTGACTATTTAATGGATGCTTATAAAGCAAGCGGGGAAGACTTAAATGCGCGTTTAATTGCGTCATACTTCAACCAAGAAGGTCTTGCTGCGAAATACGTAGGGCCACGCGAAGCCAAACTTTGGGTGAGCGACACTCCAGGAGAAGCTCGTATTTTAGAAGAAAGCTATCATGAATTAGAGTACTTACAATTAACAAATGAAGTGATTATCTTCCCAGGGTTCTACGGGGTGACAAAAGAAGGGAATGTCGTAACATTCTCACGTGGCGGATCTGATATTACAGGTTCGATTTTAGCCAATGCCGTGAACGCTGAAGAGTACGAGAACTTCACAGACGTAGATGCGATTTATGTAGCGAGTCCAAAAATCGTGCATAAACCACTGGCCATCGATGTGTTATCTTATACAGAAATGCGTGAGTTATCTTATGCAGGGTTCTCTGTATTCCATACAGAAGCGCTTCTTCCTTCTATCAAAAAAGGAATTCCAGTGCACGTGTGCAATACGAATAACCCAGAAGCAAGCGGAACTTACATTATGAAAGGGAAGGTGACTTCTCCAAATGTTATTTCTGGTATTGCAAGTTCACCAGGCTTCGTAAGTATTTACGTGAAGAAATACTTGATGAACCATGAGATTGGTTTCCTTCGTAAAGTATTGACAATTTTCGAAGAAGAAGGCATTTCAATCGAACATATTCCAACAGGGATTGATGATGCGACAATTATCATCCGTGGGGAAGATGCAACAGACGAACAACTTGACAGTATTATCAAACGTTTCTATGCGGAATTAGACGTGGATGATGCGCACTATATGCGTGGTCTCTGCCTTATCATGTTAGTTGGGGAAGGGATGGTCAACATGGTCGGTACAACGGCTCGTGTGGCTTCAACGCTTGCTCGTACACAAATCAATATCGAGTTGTATAACCAAGGGGTATCTGAGGTTTCAATGATGTTTGGTATTTTAGACCAATACGAAAAGAAAGCCATCCGTGCGTTATATGATGAGTTCTTCGGTGAAACGAAAGAATATCAAGTGGTGGAATAGTTTTTTCACAACACATTTAACTGAATAGTTAACGGTTGTAATTAGCCGATAGGAAGAGTAGAATATCGATTATATTCTGCTCTTTTTATTTTGAGCCAGTATTTTTGAATAGAATAGGAGGGACGAAGATGATTCGTTTCTTATTTAAAGATTCCATTCCAAAACGCATTGCAGCCAGTTTTGCGATTGTAATTTTAGTGGGATCATTACTACTCAATTTGCCGATTTCGCAACTGGCAACGTCAAAGGCTTCGTATTTTGACCATTTATTTACAACAGTATCGATGGTATGTGTAACAGGGCTATCGACGCAACCAGTCGCCGAAACGTACAATACTTTTGGGCAAGTCATTTGTATGATTTTAATGCAAATCGGTGGATTAGGATTAATGAGTATTATTGCTTTTTTCCTCTATGATGCGGGGAAAAAGATGTCACTCGTTAGCAAACTAGCCTTGCAAGATAGTTTAAACCGCGATGATGGTCAGGATTTCAAGAAGTATTTAACAACCATTTTTAAATATACTTTCTTTATTGAATTTGTTGCGGCTGTCATTCTATCATTCCGTTTCGTTCCGGAACTAGGAACTGGAAAAGGAATCTTCACCGCGTTCTTCTTTGCGATTTCTGCGTTTTGTAATGCGGGATTTGATAACCTAGGCTCGAACAGCCTTATTAACTACGCGACAGATCCGCTCTTAAACTTAGTGGTTGCGGCTCTTATTATTCTTGGTGGGATTGGTTTTTCTGTTTGGTTTGATATCAAAAATAGCTATTTAGCTATGAGAGAGTCGACAAAGAGCAAAAAGAAAAAATCGTTCTATCGTCGATTGCATTACCATACAAAGATTGTTCTTTGGTTGACGGGGATTATTCTTCTTAGCGGAACGGTTTTAACGTTATTAACCGAATGGAATAATCCTGATACCATTGCGAATCTTCCATTTTTCGATAAGGTACTCGTATGCTTCTTCCAAACGGTAACAATGAGAACGGCTGGATTTGCGACAATCGATTATACAACCGCACATCCAACGAGCCTTCTTCTTTATTGCATCCAGATGCTTATCGGAGGTTCTCCTGGCGGGACTGCCGGTGGGGTTAAGACGACGACCTTCTTAGTGGTTCTCTTATTCATTCGCTCAGAGGTGTACGATCAAAGAATGATTCAATTTAGAAATCACCGCATTTCGCAAGAGATGGCGAGAAAAGCCTTAACGATTTTTATTGTGTTTACAACACTTATTTTAGGCAGTGTGTTCTTACTCAGCTTAACGGACCCAGATGCGCCACTGTTATATACTCTATTTGAAACGATCTCAGCGGTATGTACAGTAGGGGTAACGGCGAATTTAACACCAACCTTATCCTTCCTAGGGAAGATCATTATTATGTTGTTGATGTTTATTGGCCGTATCGGACCATTAACCGTTCTATTAAGTTTCTCAAACAGAAAGAACAAAGCGCTCGACATGAAGTATGCGAAAGCACCATTATTAATTGGATAGAAAGTAGGAATTGTGATGAGAAAAACAGTTGGTATTTTAGGACTTGGTGTGTTTGGGATGACTATTGCCAAACAGCTTAGTGAATATGATTGTGATATTATTGCCATTGACCGTGATGAAGTGAATGTGAATCGTATCGAACCGCTTGTAACAAAGGCCGTGATTGCCGATGTAACAGACGAAGATGTCTTAAAAGAAATCGGAATTGGCGATTGCGATACAGTAGTGGTAGCTACAGGTTCTAGTTTAGAAGCGAGTATTTTGGCCGTGATGCATTGTACGCGTCTTGGGGTTCCAGAAATTATCGCTAAAGCAAAAAGCCGTACGACGACTGAAATCTTAACGAAGATGGGTGCGCAACGTGTCGTAAACCCAGAAAAAGAAACAGGGATTCGTCTTGTGAAGAACATTCTTCACCATAAATTGGCTGAAGTGATTGCACTCGATGGCAATATCTCGCTTGTAGAATTTTATCCACCAAAATCATGGGTTGGCAAACAACTAAGTGATTTAGACTTACGTAAAGATTATGATTTAAACTTAATCGGATATCGTGAAGGAAAGGACGAATCTTTAAATACAAAAGTGTTTGGCGATTTCCTTATTCGTGAAGATGTCGTTCTTGTAGCGATTATCGGCACTGATAGCTTAGATAAAGCGACATTCCTTGAAGACTAATCAAAGAGACTAGATGAATCAAAGCGGTTCATTTGGTCTCTTTTTTATGGAAAAATGGGTTCAAACCCTTTCAAAAGCATCCATTTCATAGTACACTAGGACTATCAACTTTTTAGAAAGTAGGGATTATAATGGCCAATAAAAAACCATTAAGACGTGAAGAAGTTCCAGTAGAATTAACTTGGGACCTTTCCGCAATTTACGAATCTAACGAAGGATTTGAAAAGGATTTAGAATTTGTAAAATCACAAATTCCAGCAGTAGCCGCTGCAAAAGATACAGCACTTAAAGACGGGGAATCATTATTAGCATTCTTAAATCTTTTAAACGTAGTAGACGATAAGATTGAAACAGCTTATGTTTACTCACATTTAAAAGCTGACCAAGATACTTCAAATAACGAAAACCAAGTCTTAAACCAACGTGCGTTCTCAACATACATCGATTTCTCAGGTGCTTCAGCATGGTTTGCCCCAGCAATTTTAGCATTATCTGATGAAGAGTTCGAAGAGTATTTCAAACAAGAACCAGGACTAGAAGACTTCCGTGTCTTATTAGAAACAGCGCGTATTAAAAAAGGTCACGTGCTTTCAGATAAAGAAGAAGCTTTATTATCTAAAGCAAGTGAAGTATTCCAAGGCGCAAGCAAAACTTTCAACTTATTAAACAACGCTGACATTAAGTTTGACGAAATCACAACTGAAGATGGCGAAAAAGTTGAATTGACAAACGGAAACTACTCAGTATATATCGAATCTAAAAACCAAGATGTTCGTAAGGAAGCATTCGAAACATTATACAAACCTTACATCAACTTGAAAAATACATTCGCAAGCACACTTGGTACAGAAGTGAAAGGACACAACTTCAGCGCTTTAGTTCATAACTATGACTCAGCACGACAAGCAGCACTTGCTTCAAACCAAGTTCCTGAAGAAGTGTACGATGCTTTAGTAAAAGTGGTAAACGAAAAATTACCATTATTACACCGTTACACTGCATTACAACAAAAAGCATTAGGCTTAGATGAATTGCATATGTATGATTTATACGTACCAATCACAGGCGACGCTCCAATTAAATACAACTACCAAGAAGCATCTCTAGCAAGTGTGGAAGCCTTGAAACCTCTTGGCGAAGAGTACCACGAAATCTTGAAGAAAGCATACGACGAACGTTGGATCGACGTTGCTGAAAACATCGGTAAACGCAGCGGTGGATATTCAAGTGGAGCATACTCAACTGCACCATACATCCTATTGAACTGGCATGATGAATTATCAAACTTCTTCACATTAGTTCACGAATTAGGACACAGTGCACACAGCTACTTCACTCGTAACACTCAACCAAAACAATACGGAGATTATTCAATCTTCTTAGCGGAAATTGCTTCTACAACAAACGAAAACATCTTAACAGACTACTTGTTGAAGAAACATACTGATAAAGAAGCGCAAAAATACATCTTAAACAACTATTTACACCGCTTCAAATCAACAATTTTCCGTCAAACACAATTTGCGGAATTCGAACATAAGATTCACGTTATGGACCAAGAAGGCCAACCATTAACACAAGAATCAATCGCAAAAGCTTATAGCGAAATCAACGCGAAATACTATGCAAATGTCATCCAAGATGAACAAATCGCATACGAATGGGCACGTATCCCTCACTTCTACATGAACTACTACGTATTCCAATACGCAACTGGTATGGCTGCAGCAACTGCTTTATCAGATAAAATCTTACATGGTACTCCAGAAGATTTAGAAGCTTACTTAAACTACTTACGTGCAGGACGCAGCGACGCTCCAATCGAAGTAATGAAAAAAGCCGGCGTAGACATGACGAAGAAAGATTACTTATACGACGCATTCGACGTATTCGAACAACGCTTAGCACAACTTGAAGCACTTATGGAAGACTAGGATGTGAGCAAAAGCGTCCAGAGGCGATGACGGTTCGCAGTTTAGCCGCAAGCGGTCTAAAAGACCGTGCGGACTAAACTCGAAAGGCTTGAGCCTCTGCTTTTGCGAACTCAACTACTAGGATACGAGGC
>CALJSD010000155.1 GCA_937976325.1 uncultured Carnobacterium sp. | reverse complement strand
ATATATCCGCCAACTGATTTTTGATAGATCAGACGGACAGAATGAAGAGCAGTGACTCCTCCGAAGAATAGTAGGAAGTTTGCGAGTGAATATTTCTGCGTTCCAATCGTATAGACTCCAACGCTAATGAATGGTAATAGATAAAATAATGCAATGGAATTGATTGAAATAGGGAATGGTCCTGGCATAGAATTCTCCTTTAAGGTTGATAGTAATCAGTATAAAACGGGACTTGTATTTTGTCAAAATACGGCGGGTACGGTACACTAAGGGGGACAATGAAAAGGAGTGCCGAGATGAGATTAATATTATCGCCTGCAAAGGACATGAATTGTGACGCATTAGAGGAACGCGACTGGGAAGTGAGCCCGGCAGCCGAAAAAGTGGTGGAAGCTGTGAGAGAAGTGCCCGAAGAGGACCTTTCTCGTGTGCTAGGGGTCAAAGGGAAGTTGCTCGACGAAAACAAAGCGTTCATCGAAGGATGGAAGGAAGAAGGGGCTGCGCCTGCCATCGAACTCTACAACGGACTGGCCTTTCGCTGGTTGAAGCAAGTAGAGGGATGGAGGGAAGGCTTAGGCTATGGAAGCAAGCATGTGCGCATCTTGTCTGCGTTATATGGGGCTGTGGAGCCGGATGCTTATGTGAAGCCGTATCGCTTGGATATGTTGCGACCATTGCGTGTGGACGGGAAGAGCTTGAAGGCTTACTGGAAAGCGGAGTGGGCCGAGTTGTTCGAAGAAGGTGAAACAGTGGTCAACTGTGCCAGTGATGAGTTCAGCACGTTACTCGACCGCTCTCGTTACAACTGGGTGGACGTGGAATTTTACGAGCGTAAAGACGGGAAGTTGAAACAACACTCTACGACGTCGAAGAAAGGACGCGGGTTATTGGTTGGTTTTGCGATGCGCGAACAAGCCGCGGACGTGAAACAGTTTGAGGCTTTTAGTGAAGATGGATTTGCTTATGATGCGGAACTCTCAACGCCAGAAAAATTAGTATTTGTGAGATAAAAATAGAGGAGTAGGACAAGTGTCTTACTCCTCTTTTGCTTTGTCTTATTTTCTCTCCTGTGCGACATAGGTTTGAATCGCGTCGCAAGCGTATTGGCCAACGCCTTTTCCGTATTTATCCAAGTTCGTTCTGAACTCTTCGTTTTTCGCGTAGCCGAATCCGATGCTTGAGAAGACATCGATCGAGCAGTCGAAGGCATAAGTGCACATGTGTTGGTGGAGTTGTTTGGCTAAGTCCACGTTCACGGTGTCTGTTGCTGGTAGGCCTTTTTCGATATTATCCGCGAATGCGAAGAAGATTTTGTTGAAGCCGTCCGCTACGATTTCTTCTTTGCCTTTTTGTCTTTCTTCGGCCTCGTTCATCACGGTTTCGCCGTATTTTTCAGTCGCGGCCTGTTTATATTTCTCGTTATCCTTGAAGGTGAACCCTTTGAATTTTTCTTCGGTTGTCATCGTCATTTTCCTTTCCGTAGACGCAATCGTCTTTTCTAATGTGTCGATTAATGTTAGAAGACGGTCTTTTTCTTTCTGCATTAACTTCAACTGATGTTTTAAGTGTGGCAACAGATCATTCTCGTTTTGTGTCATCAGGGACTTAATTTCTTTCAGCGAAAATCCCAAATATTTATAGTAGAGAATCGTCTGCAATTGGGAAAGCTCCTCGTCACTGTAATAGCGATATCCATTTTCCTGTTTTTTCGGGGAAAGCAATCCAATTTCGTCATAGTGATGTAAAGTGCGCACCGATACACCACTGATTTCACTTACTTGCTTGATTAAATACATAACCTCAACTCCTAACACTAGATAGTGTAACCTATTACGTTACGTCAGAGTCAACTCTTTTCTCTTTTTTTCTTTTTCTTACTATATGAAACGAAGAAGATGACTACACCGCCGTCGCAAGGAGCAGTCCCGCCTTCTCGGCACAAGCCAGCATCCTCGTCCATTAGAAGCGCCATAAAAATACGATTACGGAAATCTTGCGGATTCATCGTAGCAGTAATGGGGGATAGCAACCAATGTGAATTACTGACTCTAGGGTGAAACCCGTAGAGTCAGTTTGAAGC
>CALJSD010000154.1 GCA_937976325.1 uncultured Carnobacterium sp. | reverse complement strand
CATTGTTTTGTTGCTCTTTTGTCAGCTTCGGTTTATTAAAGCACCCACTCACACAGACTAATCCTAAGATGAGCACTACAATTCTAATCAACTTTTTCATTTTTTTCCTACTTTTCACCGATGTACTTTATCTTGATTTTTGATAAATCAATCTTACCAGTTATTTGTTCTGCTCGTTTTATATCCTGAAACTCCTCAATTGGCCCAAGTAACAAATCTCCATCTGGTTGTTCCAGAAATTTTATATCGCTAATTAGCATCGAAATTTCTTTATTCTCATCATTATTAATTTTTACGTTCAAGATATAACTTCCCGTGCTCTCATTTTTTGTAAAACTAATAAACTCAATCTCCTGAACATCGTAGTTCCTAACAATTCGAGCGGCCACATTATTTTGTTGCTCCTTCGTGATTTGTGGTTTGAAGAAACACCCCGCCAAGAGACAAAGTCCAAGTAGTACGATTCCTAGTTTATGAACTTTCTTCATTATTATCCCTCTCTGATTTCAATTAATTCATAGGTGCCTGCTTGGTAATACTCCGCTACTGGAATTGCACTATTCGTATATGCAAAACACAACATCGAAAGAATCGTATTCACAATCAGAAACGCTCCCTCTGAACCATTATTGATAGACAAATAGACAACATAGCAAACCAAGCTGATTATAAAAATGAAATAGCCATCATAAATTCTCTTAGTCGGTTTAAAAACAAATGTCTGAACAGAACGTTTTTGCCCCAATCGATCTTTTACTTTCTTTTTATTAAAGTTCAAAAAAGAAATCACAATTAAGTATGAAATAAGCATAGAGATGGCAAACAACAAAGTTTTAATTCCCAGTTGCTGACTAATCTTGTAGCTTACAAACAAACTTTGTAACAAGTTATACAGCGTATATAATAGCGGTTGAATAGCGACAATGACCCCTGCTTTCCACCCATTACTTGTTTTATTTTTAAGTTCGAATTGAACATTTTCATTCTCTAATTCATAAGCGGTGACCGAAACGGTATCAGGTAAACCGCCCCATATCACACTCTTAGGACGCACTGAGCTCAGGTCCATCAAATATTTCTTTCCCTGTACACCTTCTACTAACTTATAAGAAAAAATATTCGAATTTGAAAACTTCAACTGTACCATTCAATCACCTCACTATACAACCCTCTTATTAACATCCACATACTATATGTATCTAGAAAAAATTAAATAAAAGTCATTATTATTTCATTATATACTGTAAGGGATTCATTGACCATTCTTTTCATAAAAAAGAACCCAGCATTACTGCTAGGTTCCACTCCTTCGATCTCTATAGCCGAGTATTCTATTTTATTCTTCTACCCCTAGTAATAGGTTTACTAGGATGTCCACTGTCACATTACCGAAGTAACGGCGGATGTCGATATCTTCGAAGGCTTTCGTTAAATCTTCGCGGTTGTAGCCTACGCCTACAAGTGCTTTTTCTACATCGCTGATTTCCCCAAGACCGAAGAAATCTCCGTTAATCTTAATGTCTTTGATGGCATTCTTTTCAACGTTCAAGCTGAACTCGATTTGTCCGGCTGGTGTACGTTTTGATTGTTTGAATTCGAATTTTGGATTCTTTCCGTAGTTCCAATCTGGGTTGTTGAAGTACTTGCTGCGTAATTCTTCTACACGCACCCAGTCTTCGTCCGTTAGAACATACTCTTTAATCGTAGATGTATCTTCCACATTGAAGATATTTTTCAAGAGCACTTCGCGGAATTGTAAGATGTCTAAGTCTTGGTATTCAGGCGCTAAGTAAGGCTTGATATTGGTCACGCGTGAACGAACGGACTTGATTCCTTTTGACGCGATTTTCTCTTGTTTTGGACGTAAAATTTGTGGCAAAATGCTCACATCTAGATCCAGCATTAATGTTCCGTGCGCTGTTAAACGGCCATTGTTTGAATACATCGCATTTCCAGAGAATTTCTTACCGTCGATGAGAAGGTCGTTACGGCCTTGTAACTCTGCCCCTGTTGCTCCCATTTTATGAAGTGCTTCAATCACGGGTTCTGTGAATTTTCCGAAATCACGGAAGCTATCGCCATCATCTTCTGTAATGAAGCAGAAGCAGATATTTCCCATATCGTGATACACGGCTCCACCGCCTGAGAAACGACGAACCACTTGTACGCCAAGCTTGTCTACACCATCTTGATTGATTTCTTCAATCGTGTTTTGGTTTTTCCCGATGATAATCGCATTTTCGTTAACATAAAATAACAAAATTGGTTCATCGAGTTTCTTTTCGTTTAATAAGAAATATTCGATGGCTAAGTTTGTCGTTGCATCATAGATTTCTTGTCCATTACGTTGATTTTTTACATAATACATCTGAAAGTCTCCTCGCTTTTACTGATATCACTAGCGCTATCATACCATAACCCTCCCTCTCACACATAAGAAAGAAGCTTGATTTTACACTGTTTTTACTCCACTCCAACACGAAAGTACCATATATGGTACTTGCAGCCTTTCAACAACAAAAAACGCACCCTTTACAGGATGCGCTTTGTATAATTTTAGTATGCCCATGCGATTAATAAGTAAATGAAGGTTGAACCAAACATATCTGCCAATGCGTGCATAAGGAAGAATGGTAATAAGTTTTTCACCACTTTCTTGTACATGAAGTAGTAGAACAATCCATACACTACACCGATAATGAGTGCCCAAAGCATGCCTTGGTAAGTGTGGAATGAGAAACGAACAAGCGTTGAAAATGCTAAAGCCTTCCACTGATGCTCTTCCTTCACCGATGTCATTAATCCAAGGAAGAAGAACTCTTCGTAGAATCCATTTAACAGCCCATAAGCGATGGCCATTGGAGATAACGCTAAGAACTTATTGATGATTTCCTGTGGATTCATGAACGGAACAAGCGCTGGGTCGAAGTAGTTGTATTCGCCGCTCAGCGTTGTTACAACGTCGCCAAAGAGTCCGACAATCGTGAATAATAACGGTACCCAGATGAGTACGGACCAGTGAAAACGAATCTTCAACTGCTTGAAGTCGTAATGACGGATGAATAAGTACAAGAGTGCAATCGCTAGTAATATCACCTGTAAGGTAAAGTTACTTGAATACGCTGCCCCGTCGCTATAGGACGTTGTCGTCTCGGTATACGGTTGGACCACTTCTGTTACTGGTTGTAAACTCTGTAGAAATTGTTGTGTGGATCGGATGATAAATTCCCCGAACATGATAATCGTCACGATGAGGATGTCAACCCACGTTAAAGTTTTTAATGGTTCTTTTGGTCTGATTTTTGTTAAAACAGTCATGATTGTATCCCTCTTTCTTTGTCTTTTGTCAAAACACAATTGCTTTTTAAGGAAGCGTCCATTCCCATTGACGTTTTGCTTAATGAAAGAATACCTCCCAAAACTAAAATGAACTTAAAAACTGTTTAAGAAAAATTTTTTCAAAAAAAGTGACTCCTAATAAGAAGTCACTAACTAATCTTCTAAAAGAAGCGTCTCGGTATTTCGATGAACAAGATTACAAGAAGTCCATTAGAAAGGCTATGTAATAGGATTGCGTCAAACAAACTTCTTCTTCGTTCATATATAAGAAAAAGAACAATAGAGCCAATAAGATAAGCTATAAAC
>CALJSD010000153.1 GCA_937976325.1 uncultured Carnobacterium sp. | reverse complement strand
TGGGGACTTACAACATCCACCTGCACTTCTTCCACAAATGATTGAAGCATATGAACAAGGCTATGATGTCGTAAGTGCTCGTCGTACTCGTACTGGTGAAAAACCTCATCGTACTTTTTTAGCTAAACATTTTTATAAACTTGCTAATAAGATGATGGATATTGAATTGATGGATGGCGTATCTGAATTCCGTCTATTCAGTCGAAAAGCCGTTCGCGCTATTTTGTCATTGCAAGAATACAATCGATTTTCTAAGGGAATTTTTGCTTGGATTGGTTTTAAAGAAAAAGTAATCGAATATGAGAACCAAGTGCGTACAGTTGGAGAAACAAAATACTCACTAAAATTCTCATTGAACTATGCAATTCAAGGGATTTTATCATTTAATGATAAACCTCTTCGTATGTGTATAGACTTTGGATTGTTCTGCTTGCTGATATCATTAGCTTACATTTTTTGGACCTTTATTCAATATTTCGTAGCTCCAGAATCACTGGTTAGCGGTTACTTTACAACGATTTTTTCTGTTGTGCTTTTTGGGGGAATTCAACTCATTTCAATCGGTGTGCTTGGAGAATATATTGGTAAGATTTACTACGAAGTGAAGAAACGTCCGCATTACTTAGTAGATGAAACAAATATGACGGTGAAAGGAGAGCAACATGACGACTAAGAAAAAGGTCTATTTAGCAAGCTTCCTTGCGCCGATGGTCATCATGTTTATCGCGTGGGCGATTGATGGCTTCTTCCCGTTTGGTGCAAAGTCGCTGATGGCAGTTGACTTTAACGCACAGTACATCGGGCTCTATGCCTATTTCAAACATCTATTTTTAAACTGGGATTGGAATAGCTTCTTCTATTCCTTCTCGAAATCGATTGGTGGGGGAATGCTTGGAATTTGGGGCTTTAACTTACTAAGTCCATTTAACTTCTTATTCCTATTCTTCTCGGAAGAAAACTTCCAATGGGTTGTGCCTATCGTCATCGCATTACGTTACGGAACAATGGGACTTACGATGACGCATTTCCTTGTGAAGCGTTATGATGGCCTAAAGAAAAAAGCTTACTTACTTCCAATCGTAGCGACGATTTATGCCTTAAACGGATTTAACGTCAGCTACCAAATGAACCCAATTTTCTACGATGGCATGATTATGTTGCCACTCGTACTGATTGGTGTAGAACAAGTGCTCGATAATGAGTCTCCACGAGGCTATATCGGAATGCTTGCTCTAGCGCTATTTGTACACTTCTACATGGGGTATATGACATGTATTTTCGTAGTCATCTACGCATTATTCTATGTTATCCGTTCAAAAGAATTTACAAATATCAAAGTGGTTTTTGAACGCATGTTAAAACTGGCTTGCGCTTCGATTATCGCAGTCGGGATGGTTGCAGCGATTCTATTGCCAATCATCATCAGTTTAGTTTCTACTAAAGGTGGTTTGCAAAACTCATTGAAATTTGAGTGGACATTGCAAATTAACCCGCTTGAGATTTTATCGAAATTATTCCTTGGATCATTCGATAATGATTCATGGCCAGCCGGACCAAACTTACCAAACATTTATGTGGCAAGTTTCGGGATTTTAGGAACCATTTACTACTTTATCTCTAAGAAGATTACAAAATGGGGTAAGGTTGCAGCAGGATTCGTGCTCGTTGTTTTCCTAATCTCATGTGCGCATGAATTTACAAGCAAGTTATGGCATATGGGACAAAATCCAGCTGGATTCTTCTACCGATTCTCATGGATTATCGCGTTCTTCTTAGTGTACCTAGCTTACTTAAGCTTACGCGAAGTCGAACGATTTACCGCAAAAGAAGCAAGCATCTTATTTGTGGGAATGGCGATTATTTTTGGTATCGTTCAATTCCAAGAACATTCATTCTTAACCATTTGGCAACGTATTGCGACGCTTGGTATTTTCATGATTATGCTTCTTGTCTTGTTCTGGACAAAAGCGAAGAAACCATGGGCAGTAATTGCAGTATTGACGGCGGTTGAATTGACAGCCAATGCGGCCATTGTTCAGTCGCGTGTCGGATATACAGATGCGTATAAATACCACGATGCGGTTCTTCAATTGAAAGATGCCATCAATCCAATTCGTCCTAATGATACGGATTTCTATCGTATCAATAAGACATTTAACTTAAGTAAAAACGATCCGTTTATGGTCGATTACCCAGGTTTATCAGTATTTAGTTCGAACTTGGAAAATAGTACGCGTGATTTATTTGACCGCTTAGGAAATAACGGGATTAACGCGACAACGTACTACCAAGGAACACCGCTGCAAGATGCGCTATTCTCAGTGAAATACTTAGTGGCGCCAAAACCAGTGTATACAAAAGAATATCCTGATACTTCGAAAATGTATGTATTCGGAAATATGGTAACGCGTAAAGATATTACGTCGAAAGAACCAGTGTACGAAGCAACAAGAACGAAGACGTATGAAACAGGATTAATCTTACCAATCGCTTATGGTGTGAATGATGCGACAGTGAATGTAAAACTGGAAAATCATCAACCAATTCAAAACCATAACAAGATTGTTCAAGCGATGGGAGCCACAAGTGAGAACTACTTAACGCTTTTAGCAGCCAACGAAGTGAAGTTGGATAATATGGAAGTTCCTGATTCTTCTAAACCAGAAACGTATAAACGTGTGGATTCATCAAAACCAGGAACAATTACGTATCATTTAGTACCGCAGTCTTCTGAAGATTACTGGGTATCGATTCCTCAAAAACTTTCTCATACGAATAAAAACAAAGTGAGAATTTTACTCAATGGAAATACGTATGACTTCCAAGATAAATTCCAACAAACACAACTCATTCAAGTGGCCCATGATTCACTTGGAAAAGCCGTTGATTTAACGATTGAAATTGACACAGATGACGAATACAACTTGTCAGGTTTACGCCTAGCGCGCTCAAATAGTGCCTTAGTAAATCGCATGATTGAAGAGCGTCAACTTCAAGGAATGAAAGTTACTCATTGGGATGATAGTCATATTCAAGGGACTGTGAATATCACAGACGATAGCACATGGATGATGACAAGTATTCCATATGAAAAAGGCTGGACTGTTAAAGTGGATGGTCAAGTCGTTGGAACGGCTAAAGTTTGGGATAGTCTTCTTGCTTTCCAAATTACACCTGGTGAACATACGATTGAGATGACTTATATGCCAGAAGGATTTATGGCAGGTCTTGTAATTTCAATCTTATCAATTTGTATTTATGTGTTAGCCATTTATAAAAAATGGATTTAATTGAATAGGAGTAGACTATAATGACAATTTCAAAAATGAAATTAAAATATAGTTCACTATTCTTCGTTCCATTTGTGGTGATGTTGGGGGTCTTCCTATGTTTAGGATTGACCCCTTTTTCGCAAAATTCGATTCATAGTGGAGACTTTCTTTCTCAATATTTTCCGCTTTATATCGGATTGCATAAACTATTTTGGAGTGGAGATTTTAGTGGTCTATTTTGGTCCTTCGAGAAATCACTTGGAGGAGCCATGCCAAGTGTCTGGGGCTTTAATAGTTTAAGTCCATTCACGTTTTTATATGTGATCTTTCCAATTTCAAGTTTTCAAGTCCTTAGCTACGTGATTCCGCTTCTACGTGCTGGGGTTATGGGAGTCGTCTTTGGTTATTTCTTAGAAAAGAAATTCAAAGGCGTGTCGAAACATTACTGGTTATCGTTAGGATTGGCTTCGTCATATGCCCTTAGCGGATTTGTCGTATCGCAACAATATAATCCTAATTTCTTAGATAATCTGGTCTATATTCCGTTTATTCTCTTGGGAATTGAAGAGGTGGCAAGTGGGAAGCGGTCGGTGAAATTACCGTTGTTTCTTGCCATTAGTTTAATAACGGATTTTTATACAGGGTATATGATGTGTCTCTTTGTGGCACTCTATACATTTTACGTAGTCTTCTCGAAGGATATTCCTTTAAAAGAGGCGATACTCAAACTAGGGAAGGTCGCGTTATTTGAACTGATTGGAGTGGGCCTTGCAGCATTTTGGCTATTACCCGTATTTAGTGCTTTGCTTGAAAGTAAAGCGAGTGCGGGAAGTACCTTTGCATGGTCGTGGAACCCGGTAAATGATTTAGTCGCTATGCCGCAAAAATTCATCTTAGGATCCTTTGGTGAAAAAGAGTGGGGCGATTCTAAGGCGTTACCGCAACTCTTTATTGGTGGGTTAGGGCTCTTTGGACTATGTACTTTCTTCGCTAGAAGAGAAATTACACTTCGTAAGAAATTAGCAGCGACAGTCGTGTTGCTTGTCTTACTGCTTTCGTTTTCGATTCAAGGCTTCGATCAAATTTGGCATATGGGACAACGCCCAGTTGGTTTCTACTTCAGAAATTCCTGGGTAGCCAATAGCTTTATGCTAGTGCTAGCATCCGAAAGTCTAATGCAGTGGAAAGATGAATTCCGCTTGAATGAATTTTTAGTGGCCATCTTTGGCTTTGGTACGATTTTAGTGTTGTCGACTCTAAGAAGTCTGCAATATGTTGAGACCTCACAGAAAATACTCGCGTTTATTATTTGGACGATTATCTTACTAGCCTTCTTCTTTAGAAGAGCTGAAAGAGTTCGTAGGTTACAACTAACAGCCGGAGTCGTGATTGTCGAGTTAATGGTGAGTTCCTTTGTCGGATTTAGACGAGCACCTTATTTTATCGGTAATGCAGGATTACAGGAACAAATGGAATTTGCGATAGCTTTTGATAAAGAAGGGTATAGCCATCAAAGTACGTTTACGCGAATGGAAATGCATAAAGGATTGTCGCATGCGAACTTCCCGATTGCATTTGGATATAATGGCGCTTCGCACTTCACGTCGAGTCTTGAGCATGCGCTGATTGAAGAGATGAGTCATCTAGGACTTCCAACCTCTCAATCAGTGGCGAACTATACCGACCGCAATGTGATTTTGGATTCGCTGTTTGGAGTTTCACGCTTTATGATGGACGGCGATGAAAAACGCGTCTTTTCCGATGTGCGTGGCATGTATGCCAAAGAAGGAACGATGAAGAATTTTACAGTTTATCGCAATCCATATGCGTTTTCTCTTGGCTATTTAACGAATGAAAATACAGCAACCAATATTGCTTTTGAAAAAAATCAACCAGTAGCCAATCTCAACCAGCTCTTGCAAGTGATTGGACTCTCTGGAACAAACGCATTGACGGAGGTTAGTGTAGGCGAACCTGTGACGACGAATTTAACGAAGGGGCCGGAGAAATACACGCTAACAAATGAGGCGGAACCTGCTAAAATTGAATGGAAGTTCACTCTACAGCCAAACAAATTGTATTTTGTCGAAATTCCAGAGCGTCAAGCGGGTTCTGTGATTAAATCAAAAGTAATGCTCAATGGTATCAGTTATCCGTATGAGAATCGATTCCATGAGAACCAATTGTGGATGATTGGAAATGGAAACTTAGACCAGACGATTACCTTTGCGATTGAGGATGCGAAAGCCAAAGAATGGGATCTTCGAGGCTTCAAGTTCTATACGATTGATATCACAACACTCGCAAACGCATTGACGCAGTATAAGAAAGCAAATGATATTACAATTGAGTCGTATACAAACGCGATGGTGAAGGCACATGTCACTGTAACTAATAGTGAGCAGTCCTTTGCGACCTTTACGATTCCATACCATTCTGGTTGGAGCGTGACGGTGGATGGTAAGAAGCAAGAAGTGAAAAAAGCGCTCGGATTCTTTATGGGCGTTTCGCTCACAGAAGGAGAACACGAGATTGTTTGGAGTTATACGCCGCCAGGATTACATCTTGGAATGTTCATTTCTATTTCGTCACTTCTCTTACTGATTTTCCTATGGAAAAAGCATAAAAAAGAAAAAGATTAATTATAAAATGGTCTCTGAAACAGGAAATGTTTTAGAGACTGTTTTTTTTCGTGTTTTTACAGGCCGTACTTTTGTAATTGAAGCCGTACATGGGTATAATGGCTTGTTAATTATAGAAAGGGAAGTGATGAAGTGATGGATGCGACAAGTTTAGCCGAAGCCGTTCGTTTGAAAAAAGTGAGTCCATTAGAATTAGTAACAGAAACGATTCAACGTGCGCGCACGCTTAATCCTTCTCTGAATGCCATTGTTTATGAGCAATATGAAGAGGCGCTTGAAAAAGCAAAACACTTTAAACTGACGAATCAACCATTTGCGGGAGTTCCTATTTTTCTAAAAGACTTAGGGCAAGAACAAAAAGGAAGCGTCTGTACATATGGCTCACGTTTATTCAAAGATGTAAAAAGCACGCAGACTGACAACTTTGTCAAACGTCTAGAAGAACTCGGTTTTATCATAATGGGTCGTACCAATACTCCAGAATTTGGATTCAAGACCGTCAGTGATGCCACACTCCATGGTCCCGTTCGAAATGTGGTGAACCCTGAGCGAAACGCTGGAGGCTCTAGTGGAGGAGCAGCTGCTGTTGTAGCAAGCGGAATTACACCAATTGCAGCAGCAAGTGATGGTGGTGGATCGATTCGAATCCCTGCCAGTCATAATGGGTTGATTGGACTGAAACCTTCTAGAGGTCGTGTGATTGTTGGACCAGGTTCTTATCGTGGATGGAATGGCGCAACTGTTCATTTTGCGCTGACAAAAACGGTCCAAGATACAAGGAACTTATTATTCCACATGCAAGAGTGCCAGATGGAAAGTCCATTTCCATTACCGAAACTAAGTTACGAACAGCTTTATAAAACAGAAAAAATAAAACCATTAAGAGTGGCCGTGTTGTTACAGTCACCAGTGGGAGAAGCGGTCTCTAAGGATTCGGTGGATGCCGTAATGAAGATTGCGAATTTCTTTGAAAATCATGGGCACTCCGTAACGCTTTTACAAAAGGATCCGGTAGATGGTGTTGCGCTGCAAAAAGGATTTTATATTATTAGTGCGGTTGAAACAGCGTTGATGTTCCAAAATATTGAACGCCAGCTTGGACGCCAAGTAACGCGTGACGATATGGAACTAATGACATGGGCGATTTATCGTAGTGGCCTGGATATTTCGGGGATGGAGTACTCAAAAGTGGCCTCAAGTTGGGATCGTTATGCCGAGCAGATGGCGCAGTTACACGAGCAGTACGATGTGCTATTGTTGCCGACAGTCGCACAGGCCGCGCCGAGTCTTGTTCCGTATGAATTATCTACGGATTTACAATCCGAACTCGGTCGCATTGATGATTTTACAAAAGACCAAAAGCAGCAATTACTCTGGGAAATGTTCGAGGAGAGCGTAGCAGATACGCCATTTACCCAACGATTTAATATTACTGGGCAACCGGCCATTAGCTTACCAGTTCACCGTACCAAAGATGGACTTCCGATTGGCGTGCAACTCGCTGCAGCAAAAGGAAGAGAAGACTTGCTCCTACAAATCGCAGAATGGTTTGAACAAGAACAATTATTACAAGTAACAAAACAGTAGAAAGAAGTGAAAGTGTGTTAGAAACAGAAGCTTTATTTAAGCCTTTCGAATTAAAAAAAGGAGTCACATTGGACAATCGATTTGTGCTTTCTCCAATGGTGACGAACTCTTCAACGAAAGAAGGTCATATTACAGAAGATGATTTAAAATACGCCGAGCGTCGTGCACACTCTGCAGCCCTTCAAATTACAGGGGCGGCATATGTGAACAAGCACGGACAGCTATTTGAGTATGGTTTTAGTGCGACTTCTCTAGACGATATCGAAGGCTTAACCAAACTAGCCAAAGCGATGAAATCAGGCGGAGCGAAAGCCATCTTACAATTAACGCATGCAGGACGTTTTGCAAGTCATGCCTTAAATCGTGACCGCTATGTGTATGGTCCAAGTGCGATGACATTACAATCGCCGTTCCCACATGAAGTGAAAGAATTAACCGTAGAAGAAATTCATGGCATTATCGAAGATTATCGCCGTGCTGCTCAAATTGCCATCCAGTCTGGATTCGACGGGCTAGAAATTTCATCGGCACAACGATTACTCATCCAAACCTTCTTCTCAACGTTCTCAAACGAGCGTACAGATGAGTATGGCTGTAAGACATTAGAGGACCGTTCAAGAATCGGGATGGAAGTCTTAATGGCTGTTCAAGAAGTGATTGATGAATATGCATCAGATGATTTTATTTTAGGCTTTAGAGCGACTCCTGAAGAAACACGTGGGAATCAAATTGGATACACCGTAGATGAGTTTCTCGAGTTCTTCGAAGAGGCGCTAAAAAAAGTAAACATTGACTACTTAGCTATTGCGAGCTGGGGACACGATGTCTTCAGAAATAAAGTCCGTGCCAAGGGACCACATCAAGGAGAGCTTGTTAATAAGGTGGTCTATGACCGCTTGAAAGGGCGCGTGGCAGTGATTGCTTCAGGCGGCATTAATTCTAAAGAAAAAGCCCTCGAAGCATTAGAAAACGCGGATTTAGTAGGGTTATCAACTCCATTTATCACAGACCCAGAATTTGCCGTGAAGATTCAAGAAGGAAATGAATCTGATATCCAATTAACGATTAAACCAGAAGCGCTTGAAGCCTTAGCGATTCCAAAGGCGGCCTTCAAAGATATCGTTCCTTTAATGGACTTTGGAGAGTCACTTGAAAAAGAAGCTAGAGATTTCTTCAGAGGACTTGAAGCGAACTACGAGGGGAGAGAGACGGGTGAAAATTAGTCTATTAGATTATGGTCTCGTAGATGAAGGAAAGACGAGCGCAGAGGCCGTTCGTGAAACATTGGAGTTGGCGCAATTAGCAGACGAGCTTGGATTTCATCGTTTCTGGGTGAGTGAACATCATAATGTGCCAGCGCTCTCGATTAGTGCTCCAGAAGTGGTGATTCCGTACCTTGCTAGCCACACGAAGAACATCCATATTGGTTCGGGTGGAATCATGGGGCTTCATTATTCGCCGTATAAAGTAGCTGAAATCATGTCAACGCTAGAAGGACTATTCCCAGGACGTGTGGATATCGGTCTTGGTAATTCCCCAGGAACGCCGCTTGTAGGTCGTAATTTGCAGTCGCTTTATTCGAAAGAGCAATACGCCTTGTGGTTAGAAAAATTGCAGCACTATTTAAATGAAGCGCGTCATAAAGGTGTGGTCGTTCCAGAAGTGGCGACTGTTCCAGAGCAGTTCCTTCTTGGAATGGGAGGTCAGTCGATTGAGTCAGCGGCAACTCTTGGTTTGAGTTTTGTATATGGTGTATTTCCGTATATTCCTCAAGACCCTGTGGAGTTGGCGAAAAGTCTTTCTGAGAAATATCGCAGCACCTTTAAATCAGGCCCACATAGTAAACCAAGCAACTTCGTACTAGCGGTATTTGTGGTTATTGCAGATACGAGTGAAGAGGCCGAAGAAATGGCGAAACCATTAGATTTATGGATGCTTGGGAAACAGGATTTTTCAGAATTTCATACCTTCCCAACACAAAAAGATGTGGAAGAATATAAACTAACACAGCGTGACCGTGAAAAAATCGCAAGCAACCGCAGTCGACTCATTGTGGGAAACCCACGTGAAGTTTACGAGCAAATGGAGGCGCTAAGAGTAGTCTCTAATCCTGACGAGTTATTATTTATTCCGCTCGTCGGTTCCATTGAAAAAAGAAAACGTTCAGTAGAATTACTTGCTGAATTATATAAAGGAGAAAGATAAAATGAGAAAATTTGCTAACTTTTTATGGATTGATAAAGAAGGAGAAAACTACACGATTCGTATGACTCCAGAACTTCAAGATGATGTCGGTACAATTGGATTCGTTCAATTTAACATGGATGACCAATTAGAAGCTGAAGACGAAATCTTAAGTTTAGAAGCAAGTAAAACAGTGATGTCGATTGTGACGCCACTTGCAGGGAAAGTCGTAGCTAGAAATTTAGCGGCAACAGAAGATCCTAAATTATTAAACTCTGAAAAACCAGAAGAACACTGGTTAGTGACATTAACGGATGTTGATGAAGCAGCATTCTTGGCATTAGAAGATGAATAATCATAAAGAAGAGCAGTTGCTCAAACAAATGATTGAAATCTTGGTGCAGGAATCAGGAGAAACCGTATCAGTTGAAGGGAAACCGCTAGAAGAGTTGAAGCCCCTTTGGCGAGGGCTTGTGAATGTAAGACAACCAAAAGAGGCTTCTGCAGAATATATCGCTTTAGAGAAAGAATATTTAAAAGAGTACCATTCACCAAGAGTACAGACTTTGTCGGATTGTGTTCCAACAGCAAATGACCAAATCAAACTCTATTATGGGGATTTATGTGAACTGAAAGTCGATGCGATTGTGAATGCGGCGAACAGCGAGATGCTTGGATGTTTTATTCCGAATCACCGCTGTATTGATAATGCGATTCATACTTTTTCAGGGATTGAACTTCGAAGCTTTTGCCATCATTTAATGGAGAAGCAAGGGAAGAAGGAGCCTGTTGGAAAAGCAAAAATCACGCCAGCGTTCAACTTGCCATCGAAATACATTATTCATACGGTAGGCCCCTTCTTGCCTCCAGGGCAAAAAGTAACGCCGCTTCGTGAACAGTTACTGGCTGGTTGTTACAAGAGTTGTCTGGAAGCAGCAAGAGAAGCAAATCTTACATCGATTGCTTTTTGCGGGATTTCAACAGGAGAGTTTGGATTTCCAAAAGAACCTGCCGCTCGTATTGCAGTGGATACCGTGAACAAGTGGTTGCAGGACAATTCTTCAACAATGACCGTTGTCTTTTCAACGTATACCAAGGAAGATCAATCAATTTATCAGAAATTATTATCAGGAGAACAGTAGAATGACGAAATGGAATGCATTACAAAAAGAAAGAACGACTGAAGCTAGTCTACTGGCGGAGTTATTCCAGGAAGCTGATGCTATTGTGGTTGGTATCGGGGCTGGGATGTCGGCAGCAGATGGGTTCACCTATATTGGCAGTCGATTCGAAGACGCTTTTCCTGATTTTATCGAGAAGTATCAATTTTTAGATATGTTACAGGCGAGCTTGTTTCATTTTCCGAGTTGGGAAGAGTATTGGGCGTTTCAAAGTCGTTTTATCGCGCTCAATTATTTGGACCAACCAGTGGGACAATCGTATGTAGAACTATTAGAAATGCTTAAAACAAAGCCGTACCACATCATCACAACAAATGCGGATAATGCTTTTTGGGTGGCCGGATATGACAAAGAGAAGGTTTATCATATTCAAGGGGAGTATGGTCTTTTCCAATGTAGCCAGCACTGTCATCCAAAAACGTATCAAGATGATGCATTAGTCCGTAAGATGATTGCGGAACAAAAGGATATGAAGGTTCCTTATGAATTGATTCCGTTCTGTCCAGAATGCGGAGCACCGCTTGAAATTAATAAGCGTAACGCTGAAAAAGGAATGGTGGAGTCAGCAGATTTCTTTGCACAAAAAGCACGCTATGATGCGTTTTTAGAAGAACATAAAAACGATAAGGTGCTCTTTTTAGAAATCGGAGTGGGCTTCACAACCCCACAATTTATCAAAACACCGTTCCAAAAATGCGTACAAGCCAATCCAAATGCGCTGTTTGTAAGTATGAATCATAAACATTACCGGATTCCGCTTGCGCTAAGAGAACAGACTGTACAATTATCAGAAAACATCGCCCCATTAATTCATGGGACGTATCAAGAGCTTAGAGGAGAATAAACGATGTATTTAATCGAACCAATCCGTGATGGAAAATATGTAAAAGATGGAGCAGTAGCGCTTGCGATGCAAGTATATGTGCAAAGTAATGTCTTCTTAGATGATGACATCTTGTTCCCATATTACTGCGACCCTAAAGTAGAAATTGGAAAATTCCAAAATACAATTGCCGAAGTAAACGAAGAGTATTTAAAAGAAAACAATATTCTTGTTGTACGTCGTGACACTGGTGGCGGTGCCGTATACGTGGATTCTGGTGCCGTGAATGTATGCTACTTAATTCAAGACAATGGAATCTTCGGGGATTTCAAGAGAACGTATGAACCAGCGATTAAAGCCTTACACGAACTCGGCGCAACAGCCGTTGAACAAACAGGTCGTAACGATTTAACGATTGAAGGCAAAAAAGTATCCGGAGCTGCGATGACAATCAGTAACGGTCGTGTATACGGTGGATTCTCGCTCTTATTAGACGTGGACTATGATGCGATGGAAAAAGTCTTGAATCCAAACAAGAAGAAATTACAATCGAAAGGGATCCAATCGGTACGTGCGCGTGTGGGAAGTATTCGCCCATACCTAGCAGATCGGAAGA
>CALJSD010000152.1 GCA_937976325.1 uncultured Carnobacterium sp. | reverse complement strand
TCCAAGACTACGCATTATTCCCACATATGAACGTATTCGAAAATATCGCGTTTGGATTACGCTTAAAGAAAACTCCAGAAAACATCATTAAAGAAAAAGTGGCAGACGCTTTAAAAATGGTGCAATTATCTGGATACGAAAACCGTGAAATCTCACAAATGTCTGGTGGACAACAACAACGTGTGGCTATCGCCCGCGCGCTTGTCAATGAACCAGAAGTGCTACTACTTGATGAACCATTATCAGCATTAGACTTAAAACTTCGTACAGACATGCAATATGAACTTCGTGAATTGCAACAACGTCTAGGAATCACATTTATCTTCGTAACGCATGACCAAGAAGAAGCGTTAGCGATGAGTGATGAAATCTTCGTTATGAGTAAAGGAGAAATCGTTCAATCAGGAACACCAGTAGATATTTACGATGAGCCAATCAACCGTTTCGTTGCGGACTTTATCGGTGAAAGTAATATCGTTGACGGGGTTATGAAGGAAGATTACCTTGTAGAATTCGTTGGTAAAGAGTTCGAGTGTGCCGATGCCGGAATGCGTCCAAACGAAAAAGTTGAAATCGTGATTCGCCCAGAAGACTTAACATTAACATCTATCGAAAAAGGAAAATTAACAGTTGAAGTGGATACGCAATTATTCCGCGGGGTTCACTACGAAATCATCTGCTATGACGAAAATGGCAACGAATGGATGATTCACTCAACTCGTAAAGCAGAAGTAGGATCAAAAGTGGGCTTATACTTCGAACCACAAGATATCCACGTAATGCGTTTTGGAGAAAGTGAAGAAGACTTCGACGCTCGTTTAGAAAGCTACGAAGACGAGGTAGAAGAAAATGACTAAACAATCTCGTTTCTTATTTTCCATTCCATACTTTATCTGGTTGTTATTATTCGTAGTAACGCCACTTGGAATGATTTTCTATAAATCATTCTTCGACATCAATGGTCAAGTAACGCTTGGAAACTACACGAACTATTTCGCGTCAGGAAACTACTTAGAAATGACATTCAATTCTGTGTGGTACGCATTTCTAGTAACACTTGTAACGCTACTCGTGAGTTATCCAACAGCACTTTTCCTAAGTCGTACAAAACATAAACAATTATGGCTTTTATTAATCATCTTACCGACATGGGTAAACCTACTATTAAAAGCCTATGCATTTATCGGAATCTTTAGCCAAACAGGAACAGTGAACAACTTCCTTTCATTATTCGGATTGGCGCCACAAGAATTCCTATTCACTGACTTCAGTTTCTTAACGGTAGCAGCGTATATCGAGTTACCATTTATGATTTTGCCAATCTTCAACTCTATCGAAGAGTTGCCAAGTTCACTCATTGCGGCAAGCCGCGACCTTGGGGCAACAAAATGGGATACGTTTAGACGTGTCATCGTTCCATTATCGATGAACGGGGTGCGTAGTGGAGTACAAGCCGTATTTATTCCATCACTCTCACTCTTCATGTTGACTCGTTTAATTGGAGGAAACCGCGTGATTACACTTGGTACAGCCGTTGAACAACATTTCTTAGTAACACAAAACTGGGGAATGGGTTCTACAATCGGGGTTGTATTGATTGTAGCGATGATTATTTTAATGTTTATTACAAGAGACCGTAGAAAAGGAGGCGTATCAGAATGAAATTAGAAAATAATAGCAAGTGGACGAATCTCTACTTAGTTTTCGTATTCGTAGTTTTATACGCTCCGATTTTCTACTTGATTTTTTACTCATTTAACAGTGCTGGTAGTATGAACGGATTCGAGAGTTTCACGCTCGACCACTATAAAGCCGTTCTTGCCGACACACGTTTAATCGGAATTGTGCTCGATACATTAATTCTTGCACTCTTATCTTCATTAATTGCGACAGTGATTGGAACTCTTGGTGCCATCATGATCCATTACATCCGTTCAAACCGTCGCAAACAAGTATTATTAGGCTTTAACAATATTTTGATGGTATCGCCAGACGTTATCATCGGTGCCAGCCTTTTAATTCTCTTTACAGTGGTTGGATTCAAACTCGGCTTTATGTCAGTATTACTTGCGCACATCGCGTTTAACATTCCAATCGTTGTACTGATGGTTTTACCAAAATTATCAGAAATGAACCCATCGATGATTACAGCGGCTCGTGACTTAGGAGCAACAAGCTCACAAGTATTAACACGCATTGTTTTACCAGCGATTACACCAGGAATTCTCAGTGGATTCTTTATGGCATTTACGTATTCATTAGACGACTTCGCCGTGACATTCTTCGTAACAGGAAATGGATTCTCAACGATTGCCGTTGAAATCTACTCACGTGCGCGCCAAGGAATCAGCTTAGAAATCAATGCCTTAAGTACATTGATGTTCCTATTCTCATTATCACTCGTGATTGGATATTACTTCATTCAAAAATTCCAACAAAAACGATTGAATGGGAAAGCTTCTGAGAGTGACTTATTGAAAGGAGTCACACTATGAAGCGACTAACGATGTTAATTGGGGCTATTTTAGTGTCTTGTTTAGTGTTATTCGGAATCCGTAAGAATTTTGAAACAGCGACGGCAGGAGAACCTCAAACAATTATCGTATATAACTGGGGAGACTATATCGACCCAGAACTCATTACACAATTTGAACAAGAAACAGGTTATAAAGTCATTTATGAAACGTTCGATTCAAACGAAGCCATGCTGACAAAAATTAAGCAAGGTGGAACGAACTACGATATCGCCATTCCAAGTGAGTATACAATCCATAAAATGGTCGAAGAAAACTTACTTGAAAAATTAGATTATTCAAAAATCAAAGGGATGGAACATATCGACCCACGTTTCTTACATCAATCCTTTGACCCTGATAATTCATACAGCATTCCTTATTTCTGGGGAACGCTAGGAATTGTTTATAATAAGAAAGTTTATCCAGAAGGAATGATTAGCGAGTGGCGCGATTTATGGAATGCGGATTTAAAGGATTCCATTCTATTTATTGACGGAGCTCGTGAAATGATGGGGATTGCTTTACAAACACAAGGCTATTCTCTTAATGAAAAAGACGTAGCCATTGTTAAAGACGCTGGTAAATTCTTGAAGACATTGATGCCAAATGCAAAAGCGATTATCGCTGATGAAATGAAGACATATATGATTCAAGGAGAAGCCAACTTAGCCGTGACTTTCTCTGGGGAAGCTTCTAAAATGTTGAGTGAGAATGAAGATTTAGCCTATGTGGTTCCAAGCGAAGGAACGAACTTGTGGTTTGATAATATCGTTATTCCAAAAACGGTTGGTAACAAGGAAGGCGCATATGCGTTTATCAACTTCATGTTGCGTCCGGAAATCGCAGCGAAGAATGCTCAGTATGTTGGTTATGCAACGCCAAACAAGGATGCGCTAGCGCTCTTACCAGAAGACATTACTTCGGATGAGAGCTTCTATCCGAGTGAGGAAGCGATGGAGAAGATGGAGGTTTACGACAATTTAGGAACCGACCTATTATCGCTTTACAACGACCTCTTTTTAGAAGCCAAGATCTTTAGAAACTAAGAAAAGTCGAGACACGCTCTCGGCTTTTTTTGTGCAAAAAATAAATAAAGGAACTTCGTTCCTTTGAAATTCTGGTGCAGAGAAATAAGTTTAGGACATCAAATTAAGTATAAAAACTACGAACTCTCCTCGGATATCTTCATGATAGTGATAATAGCTGTACCGGTGTGAGCCTTACGTCTCATCACCTATCGAGCCTCAAAGTGACTCTAGGAAATAAATTTCCAGAGTCACTAATTCGCATCGATTACACTCGCTATTATTACTATCATAGAATCCGGGGAGTTCTCCGTTTTTATAGATGCATTGATGAATTAATTATTTCTAATGGCAGAATTTCAAAGTAACGAAGATTTTTTTGAAAAAAGGAGAGTGTGCAGACTTTTATAGTTCTGCTTCTAGAAAGAGGTGTTGGAAAGAGGAATAGGTCTTAGGGACGGCTAGGAGAACAGGGAGAGTGCTGAGACGGGTGCTAGGAGGATGATTGTGCTAATAAAAAAGCCCTCGTCCGGGTGGAGAGGGCTTGGGGTTAGTTTGTGTAGTAAAGGTTTGTGCCAGCGAATTGTGGTTCGCAGGTTACCATGATTCCTAGGCTTCGGAAGGTGTCTTCGTCAGCTTTTTGAAGGATGACGGTGCTGTGCGCTTGTAAGTGGCGCAAGTTTTGTAATTGGTTTTTGGCAGCTTCTGCGGCAGGGTTTGTGACTGCTGAGATGCTGAGGGCAATCAGCACTTCTTTGCTATCGAGTGAGCGTCGTTGGTGTTTTAGGACGTCGCTTCCGAGTTGGCCAATTGCATTTAAAATGACAGGTGGTAATAAATGGATAGAGTCACCGATTTCTGCTAATTCTTTAATGCAGTTGAGTAGGCAGGCTGCACTGGCTGTCATGGTGTCTGATTGTTTTCCTGTAATTATCTTGCCGTTTGGAAGTTGTAAGGCTACAACTGGGACTTTGGCTTCAGCTTCTTTTTCAAGAGCGGCTTTTACAACTGGACGGTCTTGTGGAGAGAGTCCACTTTCTTCCATGATGTACTTGCCACGTTGAGCTGCTTCAAGCGTTCCAATACCGCGTTTGTAATCGCATTGGCCTGCGTAATAACGGCGGATGATTTCTTGGTTGGAAGCCTCGCGAACGACTTCATCGTCAGTGATAGCAAATCCGACACGGTTCACGCCCATATCTGTTGGAGAGTTGTAAGGGATTGGAGCGTCGCCGTAAATCTTCGTCAAAATACGACGGAGAAGAGGGAATGCTTCGATGTCTCGGTTGTAGTTCACGGTTGTTTCGCCGTATTGTGCAAGGTGGAAGGTATCAATCATGTTGACATCTTCTAAGTCTGCAGTGGCTGCTTCATACGCCACGTTAACAGGGTGATTTAATGGTAAATTCCATACAGGGAATGTTTCGAATTTAGAATAGCCGGCACGACGACCACGTTTTGTTTCGTGATATAGCTGGCTTAAGCAAGTCGCTAGTTTTCCGCTGTTGGCACCAGGAGCGGTTACGACGACAAGTGGGCGAGTTGTTTCGATAAATTCGTTTGCGCCATATCCGGCGTCACTAACGATGGTTTCAACGTCCATCGGATAGCCTTCTGTGTACCCGTGTGTGTACACTTTAATTCCGCGACGTTCGAGTGAGTTTTTGAATTGCGTTGCTGCAGGTTGTCCTGTGTAACGAGTAATGAGGACACTGTTGATTTTAAGGTCCCAATAGTGAAGGTCGTCCATTAAGCGAAGAACATCTTGGTCATATGTGATTCCAAGGTCACCGCGGATTTTATTTTGTTCGATATCGCCTGCATACACACAGATAATAATCTCTGCTTTGTCGCGTAGGCGGTGAAGTAATTTGATTTTTCCGTCTGGATCGAATCCTGGCAATACGCGCATCGCGTGGAAATCACCGATTAACTTGCCTCCGAACTCTAAGTATAGTTTGTCATAAGCGTTGACACGTTGAAGAATGTATTGACTTTGTTCTTCAAGGTATTTCTCGCTATCAAATCCTAATTTCATAGAACAACCCCCTTAATTTCATTTCAGTAGTATAGCACGAAAAAAAGGGGAATTCTATAGAAAATGACGGCTTTTTGCCACACAGGAAAAAGAGTTGCAAGCGCCATAATGACAGAGTAGAATAGTAATGGACTCACTCAAAATAACGGAGGATTTTCGTATGAAAAACATGTTGGATTACATCAAGGAGTTTGGGCACGTTTCGTTTGAAGAAAGAGCCTTTTCTGAAATTGATGCATTAGTTTTGACGGAATTAGAATATTTACCACTTGAAAAAGTCGTTCCAAGCGATGTGAATGGTGAGCTTTTTGCCACAGTGAAAGATATCGCGGAATATATGAAGGAACACAAACAAGAATTGGTCGACGAAAATCCAATGATGATAACCGAAGAACGTCATGAGGTATCGCAAGTGATTGCGGAGGCTCCTCGTTATCAAGCGTTGAAATTTTTTGGTGTAGTGAGTGTATGGGATAAAGATACAACAAAACAATTCGCAGCCATCACGGTGGAAGTAGAACCTAGTGTACGTCTTGTTATTTTTAGAGGGACTGATGATACGCTGATCGGCTGGAAGGAAGACTTCTTGATGACGTATTCGCCACTTGTTGCGGCGCAAACA
>CALJSD010000151.1 GCA_937976325.1 uncultured Carnobacterium sp. | reverse complement strand
CCGTTGAGGTATCTGGTACCTCCAGCAATCGGTTCACCTCATCAATACTGAGCGCTTTTGGCAACTGCTTCTTCGGTTTTGGTGGATGAATTTGTTGCGTCGGGTCTTTTTCTACAATTCGTTCTTGTACGAGAAACTGGAAGAACTTCTTCAAACAGCTAATCATGCGGCTTGTTGAACTTACTGCATATTCATCTTTTTTCAGTTTCTGAAGAAAAAGTACCATCGTTGTATGGTCGACATCTTGCAAACGTGTCACCTTTTGTTCTTCTAAAAACTGAGAAAACTTCTCCAAGTCCCGTTTATAACTTGCAACGGTATTATCGGATAGCCCTTGAACGGCAATACTATCCAGGAAGTAGTGTATTTCTTTCATCTTCTACCCTTCCTTTTGCTGGCAATTTTTGCAAATCCCGTGGAAAGTCAGACGATGATCGAGCACTTGAAACTGGAATTGCTCTAATACTTTTTGTTCAACATCAACGAGCAAATCTTCCTCGACTTCCTGAATCTGACCGCATTTCACACATAATAGATGATGTGCAAAATGACGATTAACGGTTTGTTTTAGATGATAACGGCCAATGCCATCATCAAACAGATTTCTAGAAATGATTCCTAAGTCCGTTAAAATTTCCAATGTTCGATACACAGTTGCTAATCCAATATCTGGATACTTCTGCTTCACATACATGTAAATCTCTTCAGCCGTTAGGAGTTCATTCAGATGTTCTAGAAGGATTTCAACTGTTGCCTGTCTTTGCAGGGTCAGTTTAAAACCTTCTTCTTGTAATTTCTTTTGAATCCCTTCAATAGAAACAGATGACAAGCGACTCGCCTCCACTCATTATTCTTCAATCAGATGGATAAATCCTTCTTCTTGTGTAATTCGTTTTGCTTTTAATAAATTACCAATGGCACGTTTGAATTGCCCTTTACTAATTCCAAAAATCTCTTTAATCGTTTTTGGATCTGTCTTATCCCAATATGGAAGTGTATGCGTTGGACGATTCTTCAGCATCGCCACAATCATTTCTGCATCATCACCAATAGCTTCATAAGCACGTGGTCGCATCGATACATTTAGCACTCCATCCGGGCGTACTCCAATGACACGAACGCTAATCTCTTCTCCAAGAGTTGGTTCATATAAGCGCTCCGATGGATGTAAGAATAACTTATACCCTTCTGGTGTGAAAATCGTTGTTCCCACAAGTTTTACTTGTGTCACTGTTCCTGTTAGGTCTTTGTTCAGCAGTCGTTTATGACCACGAACAACTTTTTCATTTAATGCTTGACCGTCTCCCATCGTTGCCCATGTGCGGTCCTTTTTATCTTTAATTAAAGTGACATATAAACGATTATTTTTCTTTGGCCATAACTCTTTCATACTTGGAAGTTCATCCAATGAAACTACCATATCTTTATCTTCTAAACCAATATCCACGAATACGCCTAAGTCTTTTCTGACTTGTGTCACACTTGCCCATCCATAACTTTCATTTGTTACTTCAGGAATGCGGAGCGTAAAGACTTTTTTACGGGAAGAATTCTCATATAAGAATCCCGTTACTACATCACCAATCTTTAGTGATTCAGTAGCATCGTCTTTTTTTAGACGGAATGTTTCTCCACTCTTTTGAACGAAAAAGTACTTTTCATTTTCATCCGTGATAATGGCTTGAACAACGGTCGATAATTCACTTGTCATAACAAACCTCCTTCTTCTACATTTGTCCTTTTATTTTACCACAAAATAGGGCTTACAGTCATTTAACTCCTTGTATTTCTAACGATTTCTCTATATTTTATCAAATGGTTTCATATAACAAAAAAGCTTGAACAACTTTTTACGGTTTGTTCAAGCTTTTTATTATGATTTATATAAATTATACGCGAGCAACTTTCATCATGTTTGTTGTTCCTTTAATTCCTAAAGGTACACCAGCAGTGATGATTACTAAATCGCCTTCTTGTGTAGTAAGATTGTCACGTACTGCTTGCATACAGATTTCGAACATTTCATCTGTAGACTGTGCACGTTCAACGATTACTGGTTTAACACCCCAGATTAGAGACATGGCACGTTGTTGACGTTCAGAAGAAGTCACACCTAAGATTGTTGCGTCAGGACGGAATTTAGAAATCATTTTTGGAGTATGTCCTGATTCAGTTGCAGCAACGATTGTTTTCACTTTTAAGTTTTTAGCTGTGTGAGCTACTGAACGACCGATTGCTTCAGCTACATCAGTTTCATCGAATGCTTTTAATTTGAATTTGTCACGTACACGGATTTCTTGTTCTGTACGAACACAGATATTAGCCATTGTACGAACTGCTTCAACTGGGTAATCCCCTGCTGCAGATTCACCAGATAACATAACTGCATCTGTACCATCGAAGATAGCGTTCGCTACGTCACCAACTTCCGCACGTGTTGGACGTGGGTTACGTTGCATTGAATCTAACATTTGAGTTGCAGTAATAACTGGTTTACCTAAAGTGTTACATTTCTTAATTAAAGTTTTTTGAACGATTGGAACTTCTTCTGCTGCGATTTCAACACCCATGTCTCCACGAGCAACCATTAAACCATCTGATACCGCTAAGATTTCGTCAATGTTGTCGATACCTTCTTGGTTTTCAATTTTTGGAATGATTTGGATGTGTGTTGCGTTATGTTCTTTTAATAAATCGCGAATTTCTTGAACGTCTGAAGCACGACGAACGAAACTTGCTGCGATGAAGTCGATATCATTTTCAATACCGAAGATAATATCAGCACGGTCTTTTTCAGTGATACCAGGTAATTTAGTTTTAACGCCAGGAACGTTAATACCTTTTTTATTTTTAACAACACCGCTGTTGTTTACTACGCATACGATTTCGCCATTAGCGTGGTCCACTTCAGTAACAGCTAATCCTACTAAACCATCATCTACAAGGATGATTGATCCAGGTTTAACATCGTTAATTAATTCTGGGTAAGTAATAGAGAATTTTTCTTTTGTTCCTAAAACTTCAGTCATTGAAATACGAACCACATCACCAGTGTTTAATTCGATTGCACCATTTTCCATATCATGTGTACGAATTTCTGGTCCTTTAGTATCTAAAAGAATCGCGATAACGCGTCCTGTTTCTTTACGGATCTTTTTGATTGTGTTGATACGTTCTAAATGTTCTGCATGGTCACCATGTGAGAAGTTTAAACGTGCAACGTTCATTCCTGCTTCTGCTAATGCTGCTAATTTTTCTGGTGCTTCACTAGCAGGTCCAATTGTACATACGATTTTAGTTCTTTTCATTTTGTCTTGACTCCTTTAGTTTGTTTTAGAATGAAATTTCTTTATTTAGTTGATACAACTCTAAGGTAGGTAAATGTTTGCCGTTTGCTAATGTTTCAACGATATCGCTATAAATAATTTTTTCTGCTTTCACGCCGACACATACGCCACCAATATCTTCTTTTAATAAATCGATTGCTTTAGCACCCATACGGCTTGCAAGTACACGGTCACGAGCACTTGGAGCTCCACCACGTTGAACGTGTCCTAATACTGTAACACGTGTATGGAAGTCACTATCGTATTCACGTAATTTCTTCGCAAGTTCGTCCCCAGACATTACGCCTTCTGCAAGAAGAATTAATGTATGTTTCTTACCGTTCAAACGACCTTGCTTGATTTCTTTAGCAACTGCTTCTAAATCGAAATCTTGTTCTGGAATCAAAATTTGTTCTGCACCGCTGGCAACCCCAGTCCAAAGTGCAATATCTCCGGCACGACGACCCATCACTTCAACGATAAACGTACGAACGTGTGATGTCGCAGTATCGCGAAGACGGTCTAGCGCTTCTAATACAGTATTGATGGCAGTATCAAAACCGATTGTATATTCCGTACCTGGAATATCATTGTCGATTGTTCCTGGAACCCCAACAGTTGGGAAACCAAGTTTTGTTAAAGCAACGGCACCTTGATAGCTTCCGTCACCACCGATAACAACAAGACCTTCAATACCGAATTTCTTTAATTGTTCGATTCCTTTTTCTTGTCCTTCGCGGTTTGCGAATTCTGGATAACGTGCAGAATACAAGAATGTACCCCCGCGACCAATCAAGTCACTCACGTCTGACGGATTTAATTTACGGATATCACCAGCTACTAACCCGGCAAAACCATAGTTAATTCCGTATACTTCAAACCCTTCATAAATACCCTTACGTACAATCGCACGTACAGCGGCATTCATCCCTGGAGCATCTCCTCCACTTGTTAAAACAGCAATGCGTTTCACAAAGATTCACCTCTTAGATTTATTTTTACTGGAACAAGCCCATTTGTAGTTATTTTATCACTTTTTTAAACAAATGTCTTTCATTTTCATAAACTTTTTCATTTTACAATTTTTATACATTCTTTATCTAAAATGTCGATAAGACCAGGGATTAGCTTCGACTCAAGGTTTACACCGTTTGCAAAGGAATTTTTTACAAGCGTTTTACTATTCACGAGGAATAATTCAACAGGTGTCACGCCTTTAAATTTAGTGACGAGTTGCTTAATTTCAGCGTACACTTCAGGTGTGTGTTTCTCTGGACGAATCGCTATTTGCAACCTTTTTGATGAATCTTCTAGCAATTTATCTGCAAAACTCATCGGATACATGCGGTTTAACTGCAATTGCCATTGACCTTTTTGCCCTCTTTTCACACGACCTTCCGCTAGAACCATCGTGTTTTGTTGCAGATGTTGATAGACTTCGGCAAGCGTTGACGGAAAGACGACAACATCCATCGTTCCAGAAGCATCTTGAAGAGTGACGTATGCCATCTGCTCTCCTTTACGCGTTGAGATTTTTCGAATGTCCATAATCATCCCAATAAATCGCATATACCCTTCTTCAAAAACAGTTTGAATCGGAGTGATCCATCCGCTCTTAACAAGTGGGTCGTATTTTGAGGAAGGATGCGGAGAAACTGAAAATCCAAGCACCTCGATTTCTTCTTCGATTCGTTGCAATAGTGGTTCTTCTTCCACATGTGTGAACGCCACTTCTAAGTCATCTTCTAGCGATAAATTCAAGCCGTGGAACTTCACACTCTTAGCTACAGCATCCACATTCGCCTTCAGCGTTGCCCTTGTTTCACCAAATTCATCAAAAGCCCCTGCATTAATTAACGCCATTAAAAGTGTTTCTTTCGTATATTGAGCACCCATTCGATACGCAAAGTCTTGGAATCCTTTGAACGGACCATACTCATAACGGTTCTTCACAATACTTTCCACGAAGTCTCGTCGAATTCCTTTGATATTATTAAGCCCAACAATGACTCCACTATCGTCTGCCACAAAGTCTGCAAAACTACGATTGATACTTGGCGGTAGGATTTTAATTCCTAACTGGCGCGCCTCTACAAGATAATCTTGTAACTTCGACGATTTCGCGCTCGCATTTTGGAACAATGCGGTAAAGAATGCCGTTGGATAATTTGCCTTTAAGTACGCCAATTGATAAGACAACATCGCATAAGCCACCGCGTGTGATTTGTTAAATCCATAGTTGGCAAACTTTTCAATATAGTCATATACCGTCTCAGCATCTTCTTTTTTGTATTCTTTTGAAAGAGCCCCTTGCACAAATTTTTCTTTTTGAGCTGCAATCGCATCACTATTCTTCTTCCCGATGGCACGACGTAAAAGATCCGCTTCCCCAAGAGTAAACCCAGCCATTTCACTAGCTGCCTGCATAACTTGTTCTTGGTAGACCAAA
>CALJSD010000150.1 GCA_937976325.1 uncultured Carnobacterium sp. | reverse complement strand
AAAAATGACGGCTTCAGTTTTTATCAATAAAATCTTAGCAGGGACAGCTCTCGGGGTTATCGTCGGACTGATTCCAAATGCCGTTCTTTCAGCAATTTTAAAATATTTTAGTCAATATCCAATCGCAGTAACAATCACACAAATCGCGGTTATTTTCCAATTAGCGACACCACTCATTATCGGGGGCTTAATCGGATTACAATTCGGCTTCAAGCCAATGCAAATGATGGTCGTAGCGGGTGCCTGCTTCGTAGCCAGCGGGGTTGTGACATACAACGCTGACTTAAAAGCTTACGTTGGTGCTGGTACAGGTGATTTAATTAACACAATGGTGACTGCTGCTATTGCAGTAGGAATGTTAATGGTTATTAAAGACAAATTCGGTTCAACAGCCGTAGTTGCAATGCCAATCGTCGTTGGGGTTGGATCTGCGTTTATCGGATTATTACTCTTACCTTACGTTAAAATGATTACAGCAGCTATTGGTCAAGTGATTAACGAGTTCACAACATTACAACCAATCTTGATGTCAATCTTAATCTGCTGCTCATTTGCAACATTAATTATCTCTCCAATTTCTACAGTAGCGATTGGGTTAGCGATTCAATTAAACGGCGTGTCTGCCGGGGCGGCTGCTATGGGGGTCGCCGCAACAGCCGTAGCATTAGTAGTTCACTCATGGAAAGTGAATAAATCAGGGGTAACATTAGCCATCGCTCTAGGGGCAATGAAATTAATGATGCCAAACTTATTCAAACATCCAATTATCTTAGTCCCTTGCTTGTCTACTGCGATTCTTTCCGCAATTCCAGTAGCGCTCTTCTCAGTAAGTGGTACTCCACAATCTGCAGGGTTCGGTCTTGTAGGGTTAGTAGGACCTTTAGCGTCAATTGATGCAGGATTAAACGTAGCCTTAGCGGGTATCGTTTGGTTCGTTGTTCCAATTGCAGCAGCGATTGCAAGTAAGATTGTATTTGAAAATATGTTAAAATTATATGATTCTTCAGTGGTATTCAAATTCCAAGACTAATCAACGTAATTCCTATCGACTCCTTCATGCACTTGCATGGAGGAGTTTATTTTTATTTTTGCTAGAAGATGGTACAATAAGCGTAATAGAAGGGAGTGGTCGGATGAGAATTCAACAATTAATTTATTTCGAGAAAATCGTTGAAAAAGGCTCCATGAATGAAGCCGCAAAAGACTTATATGTCAGCCAACCAAGTTTATCAAAGGCCATTCGTGAGTTGGAATTAGAAATGGATATCACCCTCTTTCAACGGGGGAATACTGGAATTACATTGACGGGAGAAGGGCGTGAGTTTCTAGTCTATGCTCGCCAAGTGTTAGACCAAGTCAATTTGATGGAAGAAAAATATAAACGACAAACCAAACGGAAACGGACATTCTCTGTATCGGCGCAACACTATGCGTTCGTGGTGCATGCCTTCGTTGATTTTATTCAAAAGGAAGCAGGAGACGAATATCAATTCACGCTTCGTGAAACGGAGACTCAAAACATTTTAGAAGACATCACGAACTATAAGAGTGAGATTGGTGTCTTGTATTTGAATGATTTCAACCGCAAAGTCATGGAAAAATTATTCAAAGAAAAGAACTTAGTATTCACGCCACTCTTCACGGCACAACCGCACGTATTCTTAAGTACACAAAATCCACTTGCAGAAAAAGAGAGCATTACTCTAGAAGAACTAGAAGATTACCCTTATTTGTCATATGAGCAAGGGGAAGAAAACTCATTCTACTTCTCAGAGGAAATCCTCAGCACGATGGAGCATAAGAAGAGTATTAAGGTAAGTGACCGTGCAACGATCTTTAACTTAATGGTCGGTTTAAATGGATATACCATCAGTTCAGGGATTATTAGTAGCAAGCTAAACGATGACAAGATTGTTGCGGTGCCGCTGGACGTAGAAGATACAATGGAACTTGGAATCTTACAGCACGATCAACGAAAATTATCGAAGGAAGCAGAACGATTCTTGCATATGCTGAAAACACATATTCAGGAATACGGCTTCGAAGTTCAAAATCTTGATTTTTAGTTCACAAAGAAGTTGAAACTATTCGGAAAATCGTAGATAATATAATAAGGTAAGACATGATTACTCAGTAGAAGGAGACAGATGCAAATGAGTTGGAAAGAAACAGCAAAATTATGGGAATCTTTTGAGGCACTTGAAGAAGGATTAAAAGTGCAATTACAATCAATGGATGACACACAAAAAGAGGAAGCCTTCTATACACCATTAGAGTTTGGTACTGCGGGAATGCGTGGAATTGTTGGACCTGGGATTAATCGCATGAACACTTACACAGTGCGTCAGGCAACAGAAGGATTATCACGCTTAATTGAAAGTTACGGGGAAGAAGCGAAAAAACGTGGGGTAGCGATTGCTTACGATTCACGTCATTTTTCACCAGAATTCGCAATGGAGTCTGCACGTACTTTGGCAACTCATGGGATTGCTTCGTATGTATTTGAAAGCTTACGTCCAACACCAGAATTATCATTTGCAGTACGTCACTTGCATACATTTGCCGGAATTATGATTACAGCGAGTCATAACCCAGCAGCTTACAACGGATATAAAGTCTATGGTGAAGACGGCGGTCAAATGCCTCCTAAAGATGCGGATGCATTAACGGCATATGTGCGCCAAGTGGCTAATCCGCTTGAAGTTAAAGTGTTAGATGATGAAGCATTAGAAGCATCAGGTCTTGTAACGATTATCGGAAAAGACGTCGATGATGCGTACTTGAAAGAAATCAAAACAGTCTCTGTAAATCCAAAACTTCTTAGCGATGTGGAAGGATTATCAGTGGTGTATACACCATTACACGGAACTGGTTTAATGCTTGTACAAAAAGCATTAGAACAAGCAAACTTCAAAGGATTGCACGTTGTTGAAGAACAAGCAAAGCCAGATGGAGACTTCTCAACAGTTAAATCTCCAAACCCAGAAAGCCAAGCAGCCTTTGCCCTTGCTGAAGAACTTGGTC
>CALJSD010000149.1 GCA_937976325.1 uncultured Carnobacterium sp. | reverse complement strand
ATCTACGACAAGAATCGCACCTTCACATGCTGCTAAACTACGTGATACCTCATAAGAGAAGTCCACGTGCCCTGGAGTGTCGATTAAGTGGAAAATATATTCCGTACCGTCTTTTGCATCATAGGTCAATTCAACGGCATTTAATTTAATCGTAATCCCACGTTCTCTTTCAAGATCCATCGAGTCTAATAATTGGTCTTGCATTTCACGATCAGCAACAGTATCTGTCGCTTGCAAAATACGATCGGCCAACGTTGACTTTCCGTGGTCAATATGCGCAATAATCGAGAAGTTTCGAATGCGCTTCTGTCTTTCTTTCATTTCTTCTAAATTCATGAATAACTCCTTAATACACTACTACATTAAAATTCAAATCATTCTATCAAACTACAATAATAATGGCAAGAACAATTCAGCTAAGTATAAGAAAATAAAGAATCCTAATACGTCTGTAGCTGTTGTTACAAAAATCGTTGATGAAATGGCTGGGTCTAGATTTAGTTTCTTCAAAAGTAAAGGTACGAAGAATCCGAAGAATGCCCCTACCATTAAGTTCATCGCCATCGCTAAAATCACGATAATCGATAAGAAAAAGTTTTGATATGGGATGTAGAGCGCAATCGCTGCAAAAATCCCTGTGATAATTCCGTTGACTAATCCAAGCCAAATCTCATTTAATACATACTTTTTGTCTTTTTCCCACGTTAATTGACCAATTGCTACCTCTTGGATAACGAGCGCTAATGTTTGAGAAGCTGAGTTCCCACCCATCCCGGTAATAATTGGCATTGCGACCGCGAGAACTACTACTTGTTCAATCGTGTCTTGGAATAAACCGACAACCGCACTCGCCATAAAGGCAGTAATTAAGTTAATTAAGAGCCAAGGTGTCCGTTTGCGAATCGATTCTTTAAAAGGTCCACCGATTCGTTCTGTTCCTTCAACCCCGCTGATTAATAACATATCTTCGTGGTGCTCTTCTTGCAAGACGTGAACGATATCATCGATTGTGATGATCCCAAGTAACACATTTTGCTTATTGACTACAGGTACAACAGATAAGTCGTACTTCGTTGAAATACGAGCCACTTCTTCTTGGTCTTCTTCTGGTAAAACAGAGATGATATTCGTATGCATGACATCGTGTAAACTCTCGTCTAAGTCATGCGTAAATAAATCGCGAATATCAATCCAACCAATTAATTTCCTTTGTAAACTCGTCACAAAAATAATGTTAATGACTTCTGAGTTTGGAGAAATCTCTCTTAATTTAGATAATGTTTCTTCAACGGTTAAGTGTTCTTTTACCGTAATGTACTCAGTTGTCATAATCCCTCCGGCAGTATCCGGAGCGTAATTTAACATCGTTTGAATATCATCTTGAGAACTTTGTTTCATCATTTTGATGTAACGTTTACGGATTCCAACTGGTAAGTTCCCTAAAATATCCACGACATCATCGTTTGACATTTGTTGGAACAATAAAGCTACCCTTCTAAATGGGAGTTTCTCAAGCATTCGTAATTGGAATTCAGGTTCAGCAACCTCTAAAATCGAAGCTAACCTAGTATTTGAGATAGAGAACATGAAATTCTTTAAAACATCATCATCGACTTCTTCTAACGCCAAGGCGATATCAATCGGATAATTCTCATTAAATAACTCTCTAATTTTCTTAACATCTTTATTCGAAACAATTAAAGCAATATTATCTTTCATGACTCTTCTCCTTTCTTTTCCAATAGTACTAGTATAGCATAATTACTGTTCTATCAACAATTCACAAGTAGAAAAAGTTACGCTATAATAATAGAAAATAATGCCTGGAGGTCTCCTATGAAAACGAAAGAAGAATGGATTAAAGAATTAGACTTAGAACCACATGTGGAAGGCGGTTACTTCAGACAAACTTATAAAGCTGTAGAAAAAGTAAAGCTACCTGACGGACGAATTCGTTCACTTTCTACCTCTATACTATTTTTGTTAACGAATAAAAATCCATCTCACTTCCATCTACTTTCTTCTGATGAAATTTGGTACTATCACTACGGTCACCCGCTTACCGTGCATATGATTCATCCGGATGGTACATACGAAGCTGTTGAAATCGGACCTGGAAACGGACAAAAACTCCAATTTACGGTACCTGCTGGAGTCGTCTTTGGATCTACTATTGAATCGGACAACGAAGAAGACTTTGCGATTGTGAGTTGCAGCGTTACTCCTGGTTTTGAATACGAAGACTTCAAACTCTACACACAAGAAGAATTATTAGAAAAATATCCTGAGCACGAAGGAATTATTCGTCGCCTTGCTGTTACTTTTAGATAAACAAAAAGAACTTAGCATTTTGTTATGCTAAGTTCTTTTGGCTCTTTGTCAAATAGTGTTGATGAAGAATTTTAGGAAGGGATTAAGCAA
>CALJSD010000148.1 GCA_937976325.1 uncultured Carnobacterium sp. | reverse complement strand
CGGAAATCTACAAGAAGAGACTCGAAGCGCAAGGAGCAACGGCTGCTGAAAAAAATACCTATGATCCAAACGCGAAAAATGGATATATGAATAGCGCGGAAAGTGCAGACGGGAAACGTGAATTCAAGGCGGGGAAAGAAGCGCTGATTGTCGGGGAACCACAAGATGCGTGGAGTGAAATTTATAATTCAGGAATCGATACTGGTGAAAAGAGAACAACGATTACGACGCAATATGAAGGCGGAAATGTCGGAGTTCAATTCGAGATTACAGGAACGTATAAAGGAAAAACGGTCAAACCAACTGTTCTTATGACAGAGGGAGATTCGTCTAATCTAGGGGAGTTGTCACTTTACACAACAAACGGAACAGGGTGGCAGCATTTTGCAGAATGGTATAAATACGACAGCCCTTATACGCTGAATTATTTCCCACAAGATACAAAAGACTTATTCGATCCAAATAAAAAAGTCATTGGGTATAGACCACTACCGATTAACGGGGTGAACTACCATAGTGGGGAGTTAGCAGCAATTCGTGAGGCTACACAGGTCGGGCCCGCTAAGAAACCTGTCGCGTGGAAATACTACGGAAGTCCTGACCAAAAAACAGGCGGACTTGGAACGGGTGTATTTGGACCGAACCTTTCTGCAGGAATGGTGGCTGTACCGATTGTGATGACGCAAGGCGCTACCGAAGTGAGTCTGTATATGGCTTCAGCAAGTAAGCAGTCTGCCATGATTGGATTCTTACCATTTGACGAAAGTGATGCTCCGGAAAGTTACGGAAAAGCGACGCATAGTATTAACCAAGTTCACAATGTGACTGGGGAAGATGTGAAGCAACCGTACCTTGGAGATACACGTCCGGATGTCGACGACAATGTGGACCGTACAAACTGGAAAGGGGACGATGCTGAAGGGTCTGCAGATGAAGGCATTGACCAAATCTTGCCAGCCGACCTTAAAGGAAAAACGAACGGTATTTTAGTGTTAGACCGTACAAGTACGGGCGATTTAACCTTGTCCGTTGAGGCCCATACAGGTGGAGCGGACGAAGCAACACTTTACGGTTGGGTAGACTTTAACGGAAATGGAACATTTGACGAAGATGAACGCTCTGAAAAATTAACGATTAATGCAGACGGCACAGCTACTCTTGTCTTTAAGGATGCTTTCAAAAAAGTGAACGTTTCGCTGAGTGAGCTTGGTGCACGTGTGCGAATCGCAAAAGACGCGACTCAAATTGAGAAGCCAACAGGAATGGCCTTGTCAGGTGAAGTGGAAGATTTCGAAGTGCACTTAACCTTCTTACCAAAAGGAAGTAAGACAGAAACAGACGGACTACAAGGAATTCCACAAACGGGAACAGTAGTCTTTACACCAAGCGGGAAACAACGCTACTCGTTAACCGACGATGCGGTCATCGACGAAACAATCGAACCAGTAATCGTGGATGAGACAGGTGCCAAAGTAGCGCTTGACGCTGAAGGGTACTATGTCGTGGCTGG
>CALJSD010000147.1 GCA_937976325.1 uncultured Carnobacterium sp. | reverse complement strand
ACAGGAGAACCTGCATATGGAAAAACAAGACAAGGGTATTCTGATGATTCAGCATGGGCAAGAGGTCAAGCGTGGTTAATCTATGGAATCGCACTTTGTAATGCCTATTATCCAGTAGATACAAATGTAGAATACTTCCAAGCTGTAACAAATTATTTCTTAAATAGATTACCGGAAAACTATGTATGTTATTGGGACTTGATTTTTGACGATACATCAGGACAGCCACGTGATACCTCCGCGGCAGCAATCGCAGTTTGCGGAATTAATCAAATGGCAAAAGAAATTCCAGATAACGAAAAAATTCAAGAGTATGAAGTGTGGGCGGATCGAATTCTCTACAATCTTATCACTCATTACACAGAACAAAAGGCTGAAGGGGTTATTGCTCTTCTGAATGAAGGCGTTTATTCATGGCATTCCGGTAAAGGTGTGAATGAAGGAAACATCTGGGGAGATTACTTCTACCTAGAAGCTTTAATGCGTAAGAAAAATAATTGGAAAATGTATTGGTAAGAAAGGACGGTTCATATGGAAAACAAGCCAAACATTCAAATGGTCAGAATCGATGAACGATTAATCCATGGTCAAGGCCAACTATGGATTAAGAGTTTAGGAGTGAACTTGGTCATCTGTGCAAACGATGCAGTTTCTACAGATGAATTACAACAAACTCTGATGAAGACTGTTTTACCAAAAGAAATCAATGTACGTTTCTGGACGGTAGAAAGAACTGCTGAAATTATTTGGAAGGCAGCTCCACACCAAACAATTTTCGTACTTGTTTCAAATCCAGCGGATGCGTTGAGACTAGCGGAGTTAGGATTTCCTCTTGAAACAATCAACGTTGGAAATATCCATTCAGCACCAGGTAAAGAGAAAGTATCTCAATTTATCTATCTAGGTGAAGAGGATAAAGAAGCATTGCGAACATTGAAAGAAAAATACAATGTTCAATTTAATACAAAAACTTCTCCAGTCACAAATGATGGAGCACAAACTTTAGAAAAATTATTAGAAATGATTAGCTGAAAAGAGGGAGAACAATGGAAATTTCATTAATGCAAGGTATATTGATTGGTCTAGTAACAGCGTTCTGTTATTCAGGGATGTTATTAGGTATTTATACAAACAGAGCAATTGTTATGGCGTTTTTTGTAGGTTTAATTTTAGGAGACATTCCTACAGCATTGACATTCGGAGCTTTAGCTGAATTAGCTTATATGGGATTCGGTGTAGGTGCTGGTGGTACAGTTCCTCCTAACCCAGTAGGACCTGGTATCGTAGGTACAATCATGGTAATTACATTAAAAGATCAAGGGATTACTCCTGAAAATGCATTAGCACTTTCATTCCCATTTGCCGTATTATTCCAATTTGTAACAACATTCTTATATACTTTCTTCGCTGGTAATCCAAAATTGGCTGAAAAAGCGATTGATAATGGTCACTTCGGTAAATACAAACTTATCGCTCATTCAACTTATATCGGTTTAGCAGTAGCTGGTTTCATTATTGGTATCTTATCTGCTTTAAGTCGTCCTGCATTAGAAGCTTTTGTAAATGCTTTACCAAAATGGTTGATTAGTGGTTTCGGTGTAGCCGGTGGGTTAATTCCAGCAATCGGGTTTGCAATGATTTTATCAGTAATGTTGAAGAAAGAATTAACTCCATACGTAATTCTAGGTTATATCTGTGTAGCTTACTTAGAATTACCAACAATGGCTGTAGCTCTAGTTGGTTCGGTATTTGCATTGATTGCTTACTACCAAAATTCTAATAAACAAGAAGTTGCTGTAGAAACAGTTCAAACTAGCGAAGTGGAGGATTTTAGCAATGGAATCTAAAAAAAATAAATTAACTAAACGTGATTATTTTAGAACATCATTAAGATCATACATCTTACAAAACGGATTTAACTATAATACTTATCAAGGGGTCAGCTACTTGAACGTAATCTTACCTGGTTTGAAGAAGATTTATAAAGATGATCCAGAAAAACTAAAAGAAACTGCAAAAGCAAACTTAGAGTTCTACAATACTAGTCCACACTTAGTACCGTTTATTTCGAACTTACAATTAGCGATGTATGAAGACGGTCAAAGTATCGATTCTGTTCGTAGTATTAAAATGGCGCTTATGGGACCTTTAGCTGGGATTGGTGACTCAATTGCTCAATTCGGTTTAGCTCCATTGTTCTCAACAATCTTTGCTGGTTTAGCTTTAGATGGACTAGGATTTGCTCCAATGGGATATTGGTTCGCAATGTTACTAAGTATGTTTGCTATCAAAGTGTTCATGGGTTACTTAGGATATCGTTTAGGAACAAATGCTATTAAAACTTTAAGTAGTCAAATTAGTAAAATTTCAGAAGCTGCGAATATTGTAGGGGTAACAGTTATCTCAGCATTAGCAGCATCATTCGTAAAAGCAAAAATTGCAATTCAATATGCAACTACTGTAAGTTCTGGTGAAGAACAAATCGTTTCTATCCAAAAAATCTTAGATAAGATGATGCCTAGACTTTTACCAGTATTAATCACTGTATTAGTGTACTACTTATTGAAGAAGAAAAAATGGAACACTTATCAAATATTAATTTTATTATTCGTAATTGGTATCTTAGCTTCTGTTTTAGGAATTTTGGCATAAGGGTGAGAACATGTTTGATAAACTAAGTAGTTATCAAACTAGATTCTGGTTAGAAAACAAAACAGTTAAAAACATTGGAAAAAGTTCAAGTAGGTTTCTGCTTGAACTTTTTTCTAAAGCTGACGATTTAACGGACCGTAATCTAGTTTACTATGATAATGCAATGGATATGGAAACTTGTTTTGATAAATATTCTTTCAAAGAATATAAATGGCATCAAACTCCAAATGGTGATATGGATGATTGGATGGCAATACGTCAATCTATCAGACAATGCTTCTTTGGAACAAACAGC
>CALJSD010000146.1 GCA_937976325.1 uncultured Carnobacterium sp. | reverse complement strand
TTGTGCGGCACCCTCGTAGTTGGGTGTTGGGCTTGCCAATAACTTCCACATACTTTGATAAGGCATGCCGATACTCATAACTTCTGATGTAGAAGCAATCAGAAAGTTTGTCACATTTCTTAGCTCATATGCTGTTTCTATGTTGGCCATGTAGCAATCATCAAACAGTATGAATTGCATCTTCATGCTGGTATTTGCGATGGCTTCTGCAATAGTTGAAATATTTGTAGCATATTGATTGTCTGACACACTGCCAAAAAAGCGTGTAGAAGGCAGCTTTATCCGCATCTTGGCATTAAATATATGCCTCTTTGCAGGGAAAGGATAATTAGTCCAATCTTCCTTATATGTCCATCCGCTGCCGTGTCCGCTGACTATCATGGCATAGTTTAGTGCAGGTGCATAGCTTTTTGCATCGTTTAAAATAGATGCTAATCCCGTAGCAGTAGTATAATTGTGACCGCCATATTTCTGGATATTTATATGCTGAACCTGCCCTTTATGGTATACCATTTCGTAGAGAGATGACGAGTCGGGTGATGTACTTAAGAATACAACTACCCGCCCGTTTGTTCCCTTGCTTTTTATAATTGCCCCCTCTATGCTATCCAGGTTGTCCTTGAATTCATATAACAGACCAGAGTCTGTGTTCGAACCTGTCCATGGCATGTAAATAATGGTAGTTTGTTTATTGATGTCATTCACATCAATCGTATCACCATCATCACACGAAACCAATGAATAGCAGGCACAAAATGTGCATAGCAGATAGAGGAAATACTTCATTCGGTTTACTTTTGTTTAGCTTTAAGTGCCTGGAGCGAATCCTTAAGCGCTGCAATTTTCTCTTTCGAGTCACTTTGTTTCTTACGTTCACGTGCTATAACAGCTTCGGGAGCGTGTGCCACAAAGTTCTCATTGGCAAGCTTTTTCTTTATGCTTGTCAGGAAGCTGTAACAGCGATTATAAAAATAATCCGCAAGGATTCGAAGGTATCATCTTTTTGTGCGTATTTTATAGTCAGCATTTGCTATTTTGTGGTATCCTATGTAAAGAGAAAATGAAAGAAAGTAGTAGCGCCATGAAGAAAATTATCGTTATCAATACCGGTGGTACGATTGCCATGAGTGAAGACCGCTCAACCGGTAACGTAACCCCAACAAGCACCAACCCATTAACAAACTCCGACACAATTTTTGCACCAATCGCAAGTGTCATCGTAGAGGATTTATTTAACCTTCCGTCTCCACATATGACAGAGGAAAAAATGTGGGAAGTTCAAAAGCGAATCGTTCAAGCGCAACAAGAAGGCTTTGACGGAGCGGTGGTGACTCACGGTACCGATACATTAGAAGAAACAGCGTATTTCCTAGAGTTAACAACAGATGGAAAATTCCCAATCGTTTTAACGGGAGCGATGCGTTCAAGCAATGAAATCGGAGCGGACGGGTTAGCGAACTTACGCAGTGCCATTATTACGGTAACGAGTCCAGAGAGTGTGGATAAAGGCGTTCTTGTCGTGATGAACGATGAAGTCCATGCGGCAACGTATGTGACAAAGACGCATACAACTAACGTAGCGACTTTCCAAACACCAACTTTTGGGCCGCTTGGATTAGTATCAAAGAGTGAAGTAATTTACTTCCAAAAATTCTTACATCATGAATACTATCCAATCCAAGAACTCGTGGACAAGGTATACTTATTAAAAGCATATGCTGGAATGGATTCGATGTTATTTGATGCCATTGCCGATTCAGATGCGAATGGATTGGTCATCGAAGCTCTTGGAGCAGGTAACTTACCGCCAACGACACTTCCTGGATTGCAACGTTGCTTGGATAAAGGAATTCCAGTCGTGCTTGTATCTCGTGCATTTAACGGTGTAACGTACGATGTATATAATTATCTTGGTGGGGGCAAACAGCTTCATGAAGCAGGAGTGATTTTCACAACAGGGCTTAGCGGACAAAAGGCTCGTGTGAAATTATCGGTGTTATTAAGCGCTCATGCGAATAGAGAAACAATCATTAGAGCATTTCAAGTATAGGAAAGAGGAATAGATATGGTTAGAAAAATTGGACGAGTGGTTCGTCAATATGAAGGAAAACCGATTATTTACGGCATGCCACTAGAAGAGCTAACAGCTTGGTTTGAAGCAAAAGGCGAAAAGAAATTCAGAGCAGAGCAATTATGGGACTGGCTTTACCGCAAACGTGTAACTAGTTTTGAAGAAATGACAAACTTGCCAAAATCACTGATTGAGGAGTTACAAGAAGAATTTACATTCCCAGTGTTAAACGAACGTATCAAACAACAATCAACAGACGGAACACGTAAATTCCTCTTTGAATTAGCAGACGGCCTCTTAATCGAAACGGTATTAATGCCACAAGAATACGGCTTATCTATCTGTGTAACGACACAAGTAGGATGTAATATCGGATGTACTTTCTGTGCCAGCGGAATTATCGCAAAACAACGTGACCTTGTTGCTGGGGAAATCGTAGCGCAAGTCATGCACGTGCAACGTACTTTAGACGAAGTGTCTCCTGGGGACCGTGTCAGCCATATCGTAGTCATGGGGATTGGGGAACCATTCGATAACTATGATAACGTGATTAAATTCTTGAAAGTGGTCAACTCTGATAAAGGGCTTGCTATCGGGGCTCGTCATATCACTGTATCTACAAGTGGTTTGGCTCCAAAAATTCGCGAGTTTGCAGACGAAGGACTACAAGTCAACCTTGCATTATCCCTTCACGCGCCAGATAACGATACACGTTCTCGTATCATGCGTATCAACCGTAAATATCCAATTGAAGTTGTGATGGATGCAATCAATGAATATATCGCTAAAACTAATCGTCGTGTAACTTTCGAGTACATCATGCTTGATCACGTGAATGACTCTGTGGAACAAGCGCAACAATTGGCCGACCTTCTTGCGGATAAGAAACGTCTTTCATATGTCAACTTAATTCCGTATAACAAAGTTCGTGAACATGACCAATACGAACGTAGTGGAAAAGAACGCGTAGTAGCCTTCTACGATGTTTTGAAGAAAAACCACATCAACTGTGTCGTTCGTAAAGAATTCGGACATGATATCGAAGCAGCCTGCGGACAATTACGTTCAAGCCAAATGAAACGTGACCGCGATGAGAAAGCAAAAGCCTAATAAAATAGACGAACCGCACCTCAAAATAGAGGTGTGGTTTTTGTGTGCAAAAATCAAACAAAAGTCGATATTTTTATAGGATTTTGATTGAAATCTACAAAAGAACTCTATTTTCTAAAAGAAAATTTGTTATAATATTAGCAAAGGAAGCGGTAACAGAAGCGATTAAATTAAGATACAAGTATAGGAAGGAGTCGAACGAATGCTAGAAGTTCATATTCAGAATTTTTCATATGGAAAAAAAGAGATTCTAAATCAGATTGACTTAGAGCTTCCATCGTCTCAAATTATTGGACTAGTAGCACCGAATGGCGTAGGAAAATCTACGCTTATCCAAATACTGTCTGGACACTTAAGCAATAACGGTATTTCGGTGTGCTATCAAGGGAAAAATTATACAACTGATACATTATTTATGAGACAACATATCGTGAAAATGCCGGATCAATCTGAATTATACGATGAATTAAATGGAATCGAGCATTTGAATTTCTATGCCTCGATGTGGAAAGTGGCTTCTGGAACTGTTCAAACTGTGATAGAGCAGTTAAAAATGGAAGACTATATTCATCAAAAAGTGGGTGGGTATTCACTAGGAATGCGGCAACGTCTTTGTTTTGCATTAGTGCTGGTTACAAAAGCAGACTATATGCTTGTGGATGAAGTGATGAACGGCTTAGATCCTGATAATGTGGAATTGATTTCTAAAGTGTTGAGACAGTTACGGGATGAGGGGAAAACGATTGTGATGGCCTCTCATCTACTGAACAATCTTGATTCGATTGCCGACAAGATTTTTTTTATGAAAGAGAAACGAATCGCATTGGAATATTCACCGCAAAAGGAAGGCGTGAATACACTACAATTGACCTTTATTTCAAAAGAGTATTTCGAAAAGTTTGTAGAGCAATTTCCAAGAGAAGTAGACATGGCGAATCCTGAAGGGAGACAGATTAGCATTCATCTTACGGAGGGTGAGCTTCCAAAAGAAAAATGGAATTGGATACTAGAAAACATCCATCAATGTAGTGAAATTAAGATTGGAGCAAAAGGTTGCTACGCACTTTATAAAGAATTGTACGGATAGTGCAATCGAAAGTTTAAAAAGAGAGGAGAGCTAGCATGAAAACACAATTACTGTTGATTGTTCGAAATCGATTAATGAAAATTCAGTTCATCGGTTATGTATTACTGATGGTTGTGTTTCTAGTGATGAATTTTCAACAAAAATCTTCTCTCAATGAACTTTTGAATACCACTTTAAATCAAGGCGATAAAATTCATTTGATACTAATCAATGAATATGAAGAGGAAGCGAAGAAAAGAAGTTTAACAGAAACAGAGGAAAAATGGTTAGAGGATTCAGTTGCTTATCATCGTTCAGTAACAGCGTTTCAAAATCAAGATTATAAAACTTATATAGAAGAACAGATTCATTTTTGGGAGCTGCGACTTGAATTAAGAGATAAAGAACAATCGCCTCTTCCGATTTATAATACAATTGGATTTAATCCTAGTAAGCAGGAACAGTTAGAGTATAAGAATGTTAAACAACATTTAATGGAGTTTCGTTCTTTAGAGGCGCAGGGGCGCTATCAATTAGACGATATTTTACAAATGCTCAATCGAATATTTTGGATGGAATGGACAAAATATAATGAACCAATGATGTATTGGTTGCCAGTTCTATTTTCAATCTTACTACTATTTATCAGTCCCATTCTCTTAGATGATTGGAAGCATCGTAGTATGTTAGCTGTGAAGCCGATTCGCGAGTGGAAATATTTATTACAAAAAATCAGCAGTTACTGGTTGGTAAATATGGCTCTAGTAATTCTTATTTTATTTGTAGTTTGTTTAGTACAGAGTTTATCTTTTGGCTGGGACAACCTCACTACGCCGTTTCTTGTATTTCGTTGGGAAGAGGAGGCCCTCATGCTTCCGTTACAATTTATAGGAATCGCGTTACTCTTTGCAGCGTGTGTGCTCCTATTCTTAATCAATCTCGTCGCATGGTGTAATCAGTTGAGTAGAAATAAGATGGTAGGGTTCATCGCAGGGCTGATGGTTATTTGGGCAGAGCCTATTTTCCGTTCCATGAAGATTTATCCTTCTTTTGCAGACAAGTTGCCACTGTACTATGTGAACTTCGGATCTGTCATCCAAGGAATGAAGGATGATTTTTACGCGACGGGTACGTTCACGATTTCAAACGGATGTGCCAGTTTACTTGTAGGAGCATTCGTGTTCTTCTTGTTGACAGTTGGAACTTCATGCTGGCAAGAGCGTCATAGACGAGGAGGTTCGGTATGAGTAGATGGGTTCAATTAGATAGAATGCATTTAAAGAAAAGAGGATTTTTCTATAAGATACCGCTTCTTATCTTAGTCGTTGCGGCGCTTGTCATGGGATATCATCACGTTACAGGAAAACCGGCCTTAAGAGATGTGATTGAACGACAATTTTCTCAGATAGATGATCTGAAAGATTCGTTTGAGAAACAAATGACGATCGATGAAGATACAAAGAAAGAGATGAATACTACTTTCCAGGCTCTTTACCAAACCTATGCACAAGAAAATGGGATTTATACAGTGAAGGAGAAAACGGAACGGCTGATTCCGATTTATGAAAAGCGATTGGAATTGGTTGAGTTTCTTCTAGGACGTGGGTCGCAAGAATGGGCGGATTCGTTAGAGAGTCCTATGCAAATTAAAGCTAAACTCCAATTATTCCATTATTTAGTTGGAAAAGAGATATCCTACCAAACCTATTATCAGTATGGTGATTTTATCCAGACGATTTTCCAACTTCTTGGCTACGGTATCCTTGTCTTCTTTTTCCTTGTACAAGTTGGGGGATATCTAGAAAGAAAACAACGACACAGAACGCTGCTAGAAGTAGTGCCGATTTCTAATAAAGAAGAATTATTGACAGAAATGCTCTATTCTTTGAAATACTTTTATGCTTTTCCTAGTCTGCTGGTGATTCTGTCTGTAGTGGCGTATGGAATGCTAATTCAAGAGAATGTTTTTCTGTTTCCTGTATCGTATATTTCTAATGGGGAAACAATCTTTATTTCAGCGACTCAAGGAATCCTAGTAGCGATTGGATATCCATTATTAGCGATTGTTGGATTATTTATTGCACAGATACTGCTCGTTTCTTTGATTAAAGATACGATGGTGTCGACGATTGTCCTCTTTATCCTTGGATATTTGAGCATTGGAGGATATTCGTTAGGGGCTATTATACCGATTAGCGTGTTACCAGCCCTGCAACAGGGAGTTCCACTTGTGATAGGAGCCTGTGTAGGAGTGTTCTTCTCCATTGTATTTATTGGTATAAGATTAAAAAATATTAGGAAGTGAGAAATTAAATTTTCTCACTTTTCTTTTATTATCCGCCAAAAGTCCTATATACATTGGATTAAGACAGTGTTACACTATGAGCATAACAATAAGTTGAAGTGAAGCGAGTGTGTATGAGGGTTGTTTTTCAGCAGTTTAAAAAAGAAGTATTCATCATGATCACATTGCTCACCCTGATTGCAGGGGCGGAGCTTGTATCAAGTGTCGTGAATGCGCAGACTTTAGATACTTTAGTGAACATGGATATTCATAATTTCTTTTATAAAGCGATTTGTTTAGTCATTATTTTTGCATTTTATCTATTGTTTACATATATGTTGATTCGCTATCAAGCCTACTTTAATCAAAAAGTTGCGACGTGGTTAAGGGACCGTATTAGTCATTCGATTGAAGCGACGTCTTATGGACGCTTTTATGAAAAGAATAGTCAAACGTATATTTCATGGTTTACAAGTGACTTGGAACAGATTAAAGGGCATGCGATTGATCCAACCTTTGATGTTATCGGAGGGGTTATTTCTGCGGTCATTTCTGCGGTAGCGTTATTCATGTATCATTGGTCTATCGTTTTACTAGCGGCTATCTGTATTGTCATCATGGCTGTGTTGCCGGCTTTGTTCTCAGCAGAACTGACAGAAAAAACCATCAAAGTGTCAGAAGCCAATGAAAAATTCGCAAAATCCATTTCGGATTTATTGAGCGGATATGATACTCTATTTGTTTTTCGTAAGCTAGCGTATTTAAAAGAAAAAATTCATGAAAAATCGGTTGAAGTAGGAGATACGCATCGCGACTTTAGTAAGTCGATGGCCAAAGTTGCCGTTAGTGGTGGGATTGGGAATGTGTTTAGCCAGATTTCCGTATTCATCTTAACGGGATACTTAGCTTATATTGGCGAAGTCAGTATCGGGAGTATTCTAGCAGCGATGGCATTAAGTAGCACCATCTTCAACGTGCTTGGGAATATTAGTCAAAAGATCGGTTCGATTAAGAGTGCAGATTCGTTGTTTAACAAATATGAGCAATTAGAACCAGCAACCCTTGTAGAGGAAGTACCGGAAGAAGCACCGCGTACTCTCATTGAAGTGAATGATGTTTCGTTTAACTACGGAGAAAAGGTGATTTTAAATCATGTGTCTCTTGGCTTTAACGAAGGACAAAAATATGCGATTACTGGTGAGAGCGGCACAGGGAAATCAACGCTGTTAAATATTATCGCTGCAAAATTAACGGAGTATTTAGGAGAAGTGAAACTCGCTGGAGTCGATGTGAAGAAACAATCCTATGATGAGTTATATCGTCAAATGGTCTATATCGCTCAAAAACCACATATCTTCACGACAAGCATTCGGGAAAACGTAACGCTCACTGAAGAGTATACGGATGAAGAAGTTTGGGCGTCTCTTGAAAAAGTGGGACTTGCTTCTATCGTACGAAACTTGCCACAGGGATTAGATACGGTCTTAGGCGATGGAGATTCAAATCTATCCGGAGGTCAGTTGCAACGCATTGCCTTTGCACGCGGGTTGATGAAACAACCAAAAGTCTTCTTGCTAGATGAAGTCAGCTCCAACTTAGATGAAAAGACAACCATTGAGGTGTTGAAACCTATCTTAGAAGATAAGAGCGTGACCGTTTTATGGGTAACGCACCATCTTCCTGAGGCATTAAAAGAAAATATCGATCAAACGATTCAAATGAGTGAATTAAATCAAAACGCTTAAAGAATGTTTAGTGACCTTCCTATGGATGAATAGGGAGGTCTTTTTTGATGCATCAGATGCCGTAAAAAGTGCGATATGATAGGTTTTTACCTTAAAAAGGAACAAAAAACAGTGTAATAAATGAAGAAAGTATGACCGAGAATGTAAGAAAATTCTACGAACGTGTTACAGAATAGTGTCAAATGTTACGGAAACATATGTTCTTGTCATCTGTTTGTCATAATAACATCAGAAAAAGTCAAAAAAATTAAGTGACCTTAACAAACCGCATAAAATCAACATTTCCGATTTTTTTCGTGGTAACATTATTAGCATCAAATAAGTTCGCAACCAAAAAATCCAAGCGAACGAGATTTTCGACTTTAGAAAAAGTTGGAAATCGGAAAGGAAAATATGAAACCAATCAAGAAACAATTCATGATGGTGACAGCATCACTTGCTTTATTTAGTTTTGCAGGATTTTCAGCAACAACAGCAAGTGCCAACGAAGTAGAATGGACAGCACGTACTGTAGAACAAGTAAAACAAGATGTAAAAACAGACGATAAAGGTGTACAAGAGTACACAATTAAATGGGGAGATACATTATCAGTAATTTCTGAAGCAACTGGTGCATCATTAGATACATTAGTTCAAGTGAACGAAATTCAAGATGCAAACCTTATTTACCCAGGTACAGTGTTACGTTTCTCAGCGGACCAAAAAGAAGTGACAGTGGATAACGGAACATCACAACATTCATACCGTGTTCAAAACAACAATGAAGTAAAAGAAGTTGAAACGACTGAAACGACAACACAAGCAGCAGAAACAACGCAAGCAGCACAATCAACTGAAACAACACAAGCTGCCCAAGCGACTCAGGCAACTGAAACAACACAAGCAGCTGCCGCTTCTTCAAACCAAGGTGGTTACTACTTAACAGTTGAAGCAACAGCTTACTCATATAACGAAGCTGGTTTATCAAACTACACAGCTGATGGAACAAACCTTGTAAGTGAACCAAACGTAATTGCGGTTGACCCAAGCGTGATTCCATTAGGATCATATGTTGAGATTCCAGGATATGGTATTTTCCGTGCTGCAGATACAGGCGGTGCCATTTACGGAAATCGAATTGACGTACACTTAGTAAACTTGAATGATGTTTACAACTTCGGACGTCGTACAATCACAATTCGTGTATTACAATAATCACACTATTTTTTGAACTAAACTAAACTTAACTTGGAGTCAGGCAATACGTCCTGGCTCTTTTGTTTTTTTAGAAAGTTAAGAAAAAGTAAGAGATGGCTAGAAAAATAGGCAAGTGCATCAAACTGTGGTATATTAATAACATCGACTAAAAAGAAAACCGATTGGAGAGGGAATTTTATGAAGAAAAAATTCGTAGGAGCATTAGCGCTTGCATCAACTTTCGCACTAGCGGCATGCTCAAATGGCTCATCAGAAAACGTTGCAACGACTAAATACGGTAACGTTACAAAAGATGAATTTGTTACAGCAATGAAAGATTCTGTTGGGGAACAAACAATTCAACGTTTAGTATTAACGAAAGTACTAGAAGGATCTATTGAGGATGCAAAATCTCTTAAAACAGCTGCAGATGAAGAAGTGGCTAAATTAGTTGCTCAATATGGTGGCGAACCTGGTTTATTAGCGGCTTTACAACAAAGCGGAATCACTTCTGTAGACGCATACCGTCAAACACTTTACTTAAACAAATTAATGACAGAAGCAGTGAAGAAAGCTGCGAACTTCTCAGAAGAAGATATCAAAGCGTACTATGATGCGTGGGAACCAGAAATTACAGTTCAACATATCTTAATTGCAGCGAAATCAGATGCCTCTGATGAAGAAAAAGCGGCAGCTAAAGCAAAAGCTGAAGAATTAATTAAACAATTAAAAGACGGTGCTGACTTTGCGGAATTAGCAAAAGCAAACTCTGCGGATACTGGTACAGCTGCAAAAGGCGGTCAAATTGGACCATTCAAACGTTCAGACATGGTAACTGAATTCTCAACAGCAGCTTATGACTTGAAGAACGTTGGAGATATCACTGAAACTCCAGTTCAAACTCAATTTGGATACCACATCATTAAGTTAGTATCTAAAGAAGAGAAGAAACCATTTGATGAAATGAAAGAACAAATGGAAAAAGAAATGTTAGATGCGAAATTGAAAGATTCTGCATTCTTACACCAAACAATGGTTGATTTAGTGAAAGCTGCGGACGTGAAAATCACAGACGAAAGCTTACAAAATGCTTTAAAGAATTTCTTACAAACAGCTGATTCTCAAACAACAACAACTGCTTCTAACTAAGAATGCTTGAACCTCTACACGAACTTTCGTGTGGAGGTTTTCTTTATGTTAGAGTCATTTTGGTGGTTTTGTTTCCGTTTCAAAAACAAATGTCTATAAATAATAGAGTTTTGTTGACATCGAAAAGAATGGGCGTATAATGGAATCCATAACGCAATGAGATGGAGAGTACTCGTCGAGGCACTGAGTAGAGAGCTTAGGGTTGGTGGAACTAAGTAGTGACGAAATGAGGAAGATGGCCATTGAGCGGACTTTCTGAGCAGTTGTAAGGGAAGTACGGGGCGCCCGTTATAGCGGTACGATTTCAATGCACAGGCGTGGAATCGGGTGAGGTTTATCTAGTGATGGATAAACGAATAAAGGTGGTAACACGGTATTTTTGAAATGATCGTCCTTTGTCCTTTTTGGGGCAGAGGATTTTTTTATTGTGTTCGACAGTGCAAGGAGGAATGTTTCAATTAAATTCGCAACTAACACAACAAATTTATAAAATCGGAGGAAAAACAATATGAAAATTAAAAACGTATTATTAACAGCCGTTGCAGCATTCACATTAGCAGCGTGCGGAAATCAAAGTTCACAACAATCAAGCGAGGCTTCTAAAACAACTGAAGCACCAGCGCAAACAGTTAAAGTTGCCGTAGTAGGTAGCGCATCACACGAAATCTGGGATTACGTAGCTGAAAAAGCGAAAAAAGAAAATATCAATATCGAAGTTGTAGAAATGAACGACTACGTATTACCAAATACAGCCCTTGAAGAAGGTTCTGTTCAAATGAACGCGTTCCAACACCGTGCATACTTAGCACAATGGAATAAAGATAAAGGAACTGATTTAAAAGAAATCGGAACAACATTTATCGTGCCATTATATTATTTCTCAACAAAATATAAATCATTAAAAGATTTACCAGAAAATGCAAAAGTATTAGTACCAAAAGAAGTAGCGATTCAAGGTCGTGCTTTAGTAGCATTAGAAACAGAAGGATTAATTACATTAAAAGATGGAGTAGGAA
>CALJSD010000145.1 GCA_937976325.1 uncultured Carnobacterium sp. | reverse complement strand
TTGAAGATGAAGGCTTGCGTGATTTGATGGAGATCAAGGTGTATGTTGATACTGACGATGATATTCGTATCATTCGCCGTATTAAACGTGACATGGTGGAACGTGGTAGAACACTCGATTCCATCATCAACCAATATATGTCGGTTGTAAAACCAATGCATCACCAATTTATTGAACCAACGAAAAAATTCGCGGATATTATTATCCCAGAAGGTGGTTCAAATACAGTAGCGATTGACTTAATGACTACAAAAATTGCTTCAATTTTATCTCATTTAAATTAAATTGTTAACCCCTAGGAAAGCTTATCCTAGGGGCTTTCTTATGGGGTTATGCTAAAAATAAGTAGTTAAAATACAATTAAATTTTTCTCTAGGGCTTGCAATCTCGGTTATAAAATGTTAAAGTTTTAGCATTGCAGATTGAGATAATCTAAAAAAACGATATAGGGGAGAATCGTATGACTGAAAAAGTATTTCCAATGACGCTTGAAGGGAAAGCAAAACTTGAAGCAGAATTAGAAGAATTAAAAGTCGTTAAACGTAAAGAAATCGTAGAACGCATCAAAATTGCTCGTAGCTACGGTGACTTATCTGAAAACTCTGAATATGAATCAGCTAAAGATGAACAAGCTTTCGTAGAAGGACGTATTTCAACGTTAGAAAAAATGATTCGTTTTGCGGAAATCATCGATGATAACAATGTAGAAAAAGATGTTGTTTCACTAGGAAGAAAAATTACGTTTATCGAATTACCAGATGGAGACGAAGAAACTTACACAATCGTGGGTAGTGCAGAAGCAAACCCAGTTGAAGGTAAGATTTCAAATGACTCTCCAATTGCCAAAGGAATTATTGGTAAAAAATTAAATGAAGAAGTGGTGATTCCAACACCAGGCGGAGAAATGAAAATCAAGATTATTGATATTCAAACTGCGTAATCGATTCATTTGAATTAGAAAAGAGCTAGGAAGATTCCTAGCTCTTTTTTGTACGATTTCATCCTTAAGTCTGATGGATTCATTTTTGATTCATGATAGGATTGAACGTGAGAAGATGGTATACTAATACCTGTAACGGAGGTGAGAAGATGAATAAACTGAAACGAATACTAATTGTACTATTAATGGGAGTGATTGTCTCCGCTATTGAAATGACTTCAAAATTGGGCCTCTTCATCTTCTTTTCAATTGGGGTCGCTATTACAATGTTCAGTTTTATTGTTTTTAGACGTGTTAAATTTTTAAGAAATAGTGGAATGTGTTTTGGGGCACTCTTTATCATTTTACCGCTTTTATCTACAGCTGGAATCTGGCTTGGAATGATTGGTGCACTGCTCCTGTTATTCTTTGACAAGAATACTTTCTCGATGGCTTCTTTATCAGGGGCTTTTTCAAAGAAAGGCCGACAAGAATATATTTTTGTGAACTCTAACGAGGATACTCCATCGCCTGGAGAAATCCATCGCTATGATTGGTTTGGCAATCAGGAAGTGGGGAACGAACCATATGAGTGGAATGATATTAATGCAGGACAACTTGTAGGGGATACCATCATCGACTTAGGAAATACCATTCTTCCTGCCAAGGAAAATGTGATCGTCATCAGAAAAGGATTTGGTCGTGTTCGAATTCTAGTTCCGTACGGGGTAGGAGTGATGATTCATCATCATGCATTCGGCGGTCAAGTGGAATTTGAAGGCCAAACATACGCATTAAGTAATGAATCTATTCAGTTATATAGTTCAGGATACAATCGCAGCACGAAGAAAATTAAGATTTATACAACGATTGTCGCTGGGAAAATTGAGGTGATTGAAGCATGAAGCAACGCCTCGTTAAAAGCTGGATGCTTTATTCAGCGGTTTACAGTTTTGTTAGTACTGTTTTCCTATTCCTATTCCGCAGATGGATTCGCTATGAAATAATAGAGACGCTAAGTATTCAAGAGATTCTTGGTACGATTACACTGTTTTTATTATTAATTTTATTCTTTGGTTTTGTGACTGCTTCTATAATGATTATCCTAAATCGTCAAGCAGAGCGGAAGATTAGCGAGCAGTTACTTATGATTCAAAAAGCTAAGACGACACTTGTAAAAGAAGAAGATAAATCAAATTGGATTATGGAAGCAACAGTCGTAGATTTAAATGATTTCTACGAACAAACGGCTGCACTTTCAGAACGATTAGAAAAATTATCATTAGAAGTACAGCAACTAGGAAGCAAGCCGCAGTTCTTAGGGACTGAAACAAAAGAGCAGGTTATCGAACAAGAGAGACGTCGTATTGCTCGCGAATTGCATGATTCTGTAAGCCAGCAACTCTTTGCGGCAATGATGATGATATCTGCATTAAACGAACGTGCCGACAAGTTTGATGAGAAGGAACAAAAACAATTGAAGATGATTGAACATGTTCTCTCACAAGCACAATCAGAAATGCGCGCATTACTTCTACATCTACGTCCGATTTCACTGGAAAGCAAATCGTTGAAAGCCGGTATTGAAGGATTACTTGTCGAATTACAAACGAAAGTGCAAATGAAGATTCATTGGGATATTGAAGATGTGAAACTTCCAGAAGGTGTCGAAGATCATCTCTTCAGAATCGCGCAAGAACTTCTATCGAATACATTGCGTCATTCGCACGCAACGACATTAGAAGTATATTTACGACAAACAGACTCCAATGTCCTTTTTAAAATAGAAGATAATGGCGTTGGGTTTAATAGCGAGGAAATTCTTCCAGGAAGCTATGGAATCAATAATATGAAAGAAAGAGTGCAAGGGCTCGGTGGACAGGTGAAAATTGTCAGCTTCCCAAATCAAGGAACGACAATTGAAATCAAGATTCCGCTCAGTCGTGATATGGAGGATGAACAATGATTAATGTATTACTAGTAGACGATCACGAAATGGTACGACTAGGCGTGTCTTCGTATCTGTCGATGCAAGATGATATTGAAGTGATTGATGAAGCTAAAAATGGTCGTGAAGGCGTTGAAAAAGCATTGTCTTTAAAACCAGATATTATCTTGATGGACCTTGTGATGCCGGAGATGGATGGAATTGAAGCGACTAAGGAAATTCTTGAAAAGTGGCCAGAAGCGAAAATTATCATCTTAACGAGCTTTATTGATGATGAGAAAGTATTTCCAGCCATTAATGCAGGAGCAAAGAGCTATATTTTAAAAACAGCCTCTGCCTCTCAAATCGCAAAAGCCATCCGAGATACGTATAATGGTGATGGCGTATTTGAGCCACAAGTAACTGATAAACTCGTGAATCGAATTCAGATGAAACAGCAGCATTTCTTACACGAAGATTTAACGCAGCGTGAATTAGAAGTGTTACTTCTAATTGCACAAGGAAAATCCAACCAAGAAATTGCAGACGAGTTGTTTATCACATTGAAGACTGTGAAGACGCACGTATCGAATATTCTTTCAAAATTAGGAGTAGAGGACCGAACGCAAGCAACGATTTATGCGTTCAAGCATCAACTGATTAAAATGTAACGAAAAGCCAATCTTGTTCTTACAAGATTGGCTTTTTTGATGAAAGTAATTTCTATAAAAGTGTGATAGTTCAGTGATTTGTACCTGATTCTGAAAGTAGTTACTAAAAACAAACGTAATATTGAAAATGTTTTCTAAGGTGAGTATACTAAAAATGTAAGGGTTTTACTAAAAATAGAAGGAGGCTGTTTATGAGATTACAAGGTCAATTAATTGTATCATGCCAAGCATTGCCGCATGAACCATTACATAGTGATTATATTATGGCTCGTATGGCAGTTGCTGCACAGGAAGGAGGAGCGAAAGGAATTCGTGCCAATTCAGTGATTGACATCAAAGCGATTAAAGAGGCTGTCGATTTACCAGTTATTGGAATTATTAAACGTGATTATGATGATGCCGACGTCTTTATTACCGCTACGATGAAAGAAATTGACGAATTGATGACAGTGAAACCAGAGATTATTGCTCTGGATGCCACTACATCGACTCGACCAAATGGACAAACGCTTGATGATTTCTATCATGAAATCAGAGCAAAATATCCAGAACAATTATTGATGGCAGACTGTTCTACAGTAGACGAAATGATTCATGCTGATGAACTCGGTTTTGATTTTATCGGAAGTACTTTAGTAGGATATACAAAACAAAGTAAAGGCGACAAAATCGAAGCGAATGATTTCGAAATCTTAAGAACGGTGTTAGCGCGAATTAAACATCCACTCATCGCAGAAGGAAATATCGATACACCTGAAAAGGTGAAACGTGTGCTTGAGTTAGGCGCGTATAGTGTCGTTGTCGGTTCAGCGATTACTAGACCACAACTCATCACGAAAAAATTTGTTGATGCCATTCAACAAGTAGAAAAACATTAAACATCACTGATTTAAAGTTTAAGGGGGAAAACCACATGTTTAAAGTCTTACAAAAAATAGGGAAGGCCTTTATGTTGCCGATTGCAATTTTACCGGCAGCAGGTTTGTTATTAGGGATTGGGGGAGCTTTATCCAACCCAACAACGGTAGCCACATATCCTGTTTTAAATAACGACGTTTTACAAGCAATTTTTAAAGTTATGAGTCAAGCTGGGGAAGTTATCTTTGCAAACCTTGCACTTCTTCTCTGTATTGGGCTCTGTATCGGTTTAGCGAAACGTGACAAAGGAACTGCAGCACTTGCTGGGGTAACGGGTTACTTAGTAATGACTGCTACAATCAAAGCTCTTGTTGGCTTGTTTATGGCAAAAGATGCTTCGATTGATACTGGGGTTATCGGTGCTGTCGTAGTTGGTTCAATCGCTGTTTGGTTACATAACCGCTACAACAATATTCAATTACCACAAGTCCTTGGATTCTTCGGTGGTAGCCGTTTTGTTCCTATCGTAACTTCATTTGCTTCTATCTTTGTAGGGGCTATCTTCTTCTTAGTATGGCCACCATTCCAACAATTATTAGTTTCAACTGGTGGATATATCTCACAAGCGGGTCCTATTGGTACATTCTTATATGGATTCTTAATGCGTCTATGTGGGGCAGTCGGATTACACCATATGATTTATCCAATGTTCTGGTATACAGAATTGGGTGGTGTTGAAGTCGTTGCTGGTCAAACAGTAGCTGGGGCTCAAAAAATCTTCTTTGCTCAATTAGCAGATCCAAATCACGTAGGTTTATTTACTGAAGGAACTCGTTTCTTCGCTGGTCGTTTCTCAACAATGATGTTCGGTCTTCCAGCAGCCTGCTTAGCAATGTATCACTGTGTACCAAAAGAACGTCGTAAAAAATACGCTGGTTTATTCTTAGGGGTTGCATTAACTTCATTCATTACTGGTATTACAGAACCAATCGAATTCATGTTCTTATTCGTAAGTCCAGTATTATATGTTATTCACGCATTCCTTGATGGGGTAAGCTTCTTCATCGCAGATATTCTAAATATCTCTATCGGTAATACATTCTCAGGTGGGGTTATCGACTTCACATTATTTGGTATCTTGCAAGGTAACGATAAGACAAACTGGTTATTAGAAATTCCATTTGGACTTATCTGGAGTGGTCTATACTATGTCGTATTCAGATGGTTCATCACTCAATTCAATGTAGCAACACCAGGACGTATTGAAGATGATTTATTATCAGATGACAAACCAGTTGTTGAAACACGCGATAGCTTGAAACAAGATAGCGTTCGTATTATCGAAGCTCTAGGTGGAGCAGAAAATATCGAAGACGTAGATGCTTGTATCACTCGTTTACGTGTATCTGTTAAAGACGTTGAAAAAGTAAATAAAGCAACGTTGAAAGATATCGGAGCCGTAGATGTTTTAGATGTTAAAGGTGGTATTCAAGCCATTTACGGTGCAAAAGCGATTCTTTACAAGAACAATATTAACGAAATTTTAGGTGTAGACGATTAGTCGTGTAAATTCACCAATCGATGGACTAGTCTTAATGATTAGTCCATCTTTTATTTTTTGAAAAAAGACAAAATCTTTCCCGGAACCTGTGCTATAATGAAGGTAGCAATGCAAAGGGGAAAAGGTTATGTTGTCATTTGAGAAAAAAGTAGCACCGATGATTGAATCGATTTATGATACTTTGACGCCAATTGAAAAAACGATTGCCAAATATTTCTTAGGAGTCATTCCGGAAAATGAATCTTTATCAGCGCAAGAAGTCTCGAAACGTTTATTCGTATCGATTCCATCCTTAACACGATTTGCTCAAAAGTGTGGCTATAAAGGATATAGGCAGTTTATTTATGACTATCAAAAAGGGAAACAAGAAGAGTCGAATTTGCATAATGATTTAACCAAAATTGTGCTAGACGATTATGCTGATCTCTTAACCAAATCCTTCTCGCTCATCAATGAAGCACAACTGATTCATGTGTGCGACATGCTAAGTAAGGCCAAGCGCGTATATATATACGGCCAAGGTAGCTCGGGTTTAGCAGCGCTAGAGATGAAATTTAGATTTATGCGACTCGGGATGATTTGCGAAGCGATTACGGATTTACATACGATGCTGATGAACCGCGTATTAGTCGATGAAGATTGCCTTGTGATTGGAATTACCGTGTCGGCCAATGAGAGTGTTGTGAATGCCGTGAATATTGCCAAGCAACAAGGAGCCAAAACCGTTCTGATTACATCCAAGAAGAGCGAGGAGTTGCAACATGATTGTGACGAATTAGTGCTGATTGCGATGAAAAACGCCTTGGAGCAAGGAACGGCAATTACACCGCAATTTCCAGTTCTTGTCATTGTCGATATTTTATATAGTTACTACAAGGAAATCGATAAGGAGCGTAAACGCTCGATTTTCTCAAATACATTACATGCCATTCAACCAGAATAAGGAGACGATAAAATGTTTGGATTTTTTAAAAAGAATCAAGTAGAAAAAGAAGTGCCAGTATTTGCTCTTGCAGGAGGGAAAATTGTTCCAATTACAGAGGTGAATGATCCAGTTTTTGCAGGCAAAATGATGGGAGACGGATTTGCTGTTATCCCAGCTAGTGGAGTAATTACTTCTCCAGTAAAAGGGGAAGTCGTGAATGTATTCCCAACGCTTCACGCTGTAGGGATTCAAACATCTGGCGGGCTTGAAGTGCTTGTGCATATGGGAATTGATACGGTTGAATTAAAAGGGGGCCCTTTTGAAACAACAGTCACAGTTGGCCAAAAGGTAGATGAAAATACAGTGTTATCGACTGTGGACTTAGAAGCACTAAAAGAAGCAGGTAAAGATACAGCGATGATGGTTCTCTTTACAAATATGGATAAAGTGGAATCTATTGCGGTAGCTACAGAAGGTGCTGTTGAAGGAAAATCAGAAATAGGAAAAGTAACGTTAAAAGCTTAATGCAATAAAATAACCTCCGTCCATGATTGGACGGAGGTTTTCGTTTGGTTTAGAAAATACGACTGCGGTATAAGCTAACTACTTTTCCTAAAATCGTACAGTTCGGTAAGATGATAGGGTCCATTGTGTCGTTTTCTGGTTCTAGGCGTACATGGTCGCTTTCTAGATAGAATCTCTTACAAGTAGCAGTGTCTTCTTCAGTCATCGCAATGACGATTTCACCGTTTGAGGCAGTTGATTGTTTACGGACAATGACAGAATCACCATCAAAGATACCAGCGTTAATCATACTGTCTCCTTTAATTCGAAGCATGAATAAATCATCTGCATCGTTTTGTAGTTCTGGTGGAATAGGGAAGAAGTCACTCGCTTCTTCTACAGCAAGAATTGGTTCACCAGCTGTTACCACACCAAGCATTGGAATTGCTGTTGATTTAGCGCCAATTGCTTTGAGTCCCGCCATCGTTAATTCAATGGCACGTGGTTTACTTGGGTCACGTTGAATTAAGCCGTTTTTCTCGAGTCGTGATAAGTGGCCATGAACGGTTGAAGTCGAAGAAAGCTGAACGGCGTTACAAATTTCACGCACTGTTGGCGGATAACCGTGCTCTTGAACTTCTTTATAAATAAACTGTAATACATCTAATTGCCTTGAATCTTTTAAATTTGCCATCGGAACATCTCCTTCTTTAGGACTAGTGTAACACACTTTGTAAACAGAAATCAAACAAATGTTCGTATGTAATTCAGATTTTTAGGAAAAAATGTCGTCTCGTGCTACACTAGGAGACGAAGCCAAGGAAAGGAATGACAAAAATGTTATCAGAAGAAAAATTAAACCGTATTAATGAATTAGCAAAAAAGAAAAAAGAAGGAAAATTAACTCCAACGGAAGAAAAAGAACAACAACTCTTACGTCAAGAGTATTTGGAAGCTTTTCGTGGAGGCATGCGTAACCACATCGAAGGATTAAAAATCGTCGATGAAGAAGGAAATGACGTGACTCCAGATAAACTAAAAGCGATTCAAAAAGAAAAAGGATTGCATAACCGCGACGCAGAATAGATGAGAGAAGGCTGAAATTTTCAGCCTTTTTTTGTTCCTAAAAATATGTGGAGCCCGTGAAGGAAATGTGTATTTTGCAAGGGTTTACTATGTTTTATTTATCATAAAAATAACGGTTGCAAAAGCAGTCTTGGATTAGTAAAATAGAAGAGTAAGTTCCGAAAGGAATCAATATATTTAAGGAGTGATTGTATGTTTGATAAAACCGATCAACTAGCAGTGAATACAATTCGTACACTAAGTATGGATGCGATTCAAGCTGCGAATTCAGGACACCCTGGACTTCCAATGGGTGCGGCACCAATGGCTTATGTACTTTGGTCTAAATATTTAAAAGTAAACCCAAAACGTTCTACTTGGGTCGATCGCGATCGCTTTGTATTATCAGCAGGTCATGGATCTGCAATGTTATATGCTTTATTACATTTATCAGGCTATGACTTATCGATTGAAGATGTGAAAAACTTCCGTCAACTTGGAAGTAAAACACCAGGACACCCAGAAGTACATGATACAGATGGGGTAGATGCAACAACGGGTCCTCTTGGCCAAGGGTTTGCTAACGCTGTTGGGATGGCTATGGCTGAAGCGCACCTTGCTGCAAAATTCAACCGTGAAGGCTACCCAGTAGTTGACCACCATACGTATGTATTATGTGGTGATGGAGACTTGATGGAAGGTATTTCGTATGAAGCTGCATCTTTAGCAGGAACATTGAAATTAAACAAATTAATCGTACTATACGATTCAAATGACATCTGCTTAGATGGACCATTAAATAAAGTGTTCACTGAAGACGTGAAGAAACGCTTCAAAGGCTTAGGTTGGAACTATATTCGTGTTGAAGATGGAAACGACTTAGACGAAATCGCTGAAGCTATTGAAGAAGCACAAGGACAAGATGAAAAACCAACAATTATCGAAGTGAAAACAATTATTGGTTATGGGGCTCCAAATCAAGGAACAAATAAAATTCACGGGACACCTTTAGGACCTGATGGGATTGCTGCAACAAAAGCAAAATACGGATGGGAATATGGTCCGTTTGAAGTTCCAGAAGAAGTACAACATCGTTTTGATAAATTATTAGTTCAAACAGGTGAAAATGACTACAACGAATGGAAAACTTTATTTGAAGACTATAAACAAGCTTATCCAGAACTTGCTAAAGAGTTCGAAGATAGCTTTGCAGAAAACATCGAAGTAGATTTAGAAAAAGTATTACCTTCATATGAATTTGGTAGCCCAGCAATGGCTTCTCGTGTAACAAGCCAAGCTGCGATTCAAGAATTAGGAAAACACATTCCATTCTTCTGGGGTGGATCTGCGGACCTTTCTTCATCAAACAACACAATGAACAAAGCAGATAGCGACTTCTCATATGAAAATTATGGTGGAAGAAATATTTGGTTTGGGGTTCGTGAATTTGCAATGGGAGCTGCGATGAACGGTATGCTTCTTCATGGTGGTAACCGTGTATACGGAGGTACATTCTTCGTATTTGCCGATTACTTAAAAGCAGCAATGCGTGTTGCAGCAATTTCTCACTTGCCAGCAATTTATGTGTATACACATGACTCTATTGCAGTAGGGGAAGATGGACCAACGCATGAACCAATCGAACAATTGGCAGCGTTCCGTGCGACTCCAAACTTAAACGTGATTCGTCCTGCTGACGGTAATGAAGTATCTGCTGCTTGGAAAGTCGCTGTAGAGGCAAAAGACCGTCCATCAGTATTAGTATTTTCACGTCAAAACTTACCAGTTCTAGAGCACTCACAAGAATTAGCTTATGAAGGGGTAAAACGTGGGGCATATGTGGTTAGCCCTCAAAAATGCGATACTCCTGAAGGTATCTTGATTGCGACAGGTTCTGAAGTAGTTCTTGCCATTGAAGCTCAAAAAGTTCTAGCAGAAGAAGGAATTGATGTTTCTGTTGTTTCAATGCCATCAATGAACTTATTCGAAGAACAACCTAAAGAATACCGCGAATCAGTATTACCAAGCGATGTTCGTAAACGTGTTGCCGTTGAAATGGGCGCAAGTTTCGGATGGGGACAATATGTTGGTTTAGATGGGGCTACTGTGACAATCGACCGCTTCGGTTTATCAGGTAACGGAAATAAAGTGATGGAAAGATTCGGCTTCACTGTAGAAAACGTAGTGAATACATTTAAATCTTTATAAAAATAGGTTAAAATGAAGATTGAAAGCCCACAAATAGTGGACTTTCAATCTTTTTTTTGTATTTAGGAGAATGTATGATCGAATTGAAACAAGCATTTAAGTTAAGTTTACCCATCTGTTTTGGGTATATCTTTTTAGGAATTGCATTTGCACTCCTGATGTCACAAGAAGGATTTCCGGCATGGGCTTCTATTTTTTCAAGTGTATTTGTATATGCTGGATCCATGCAATTTGCCCTTGTCTCATTTATGAGTGCAGGGATGAGTTTTTTGATGATTGTAGTAATGACTTTATTTATTAATGCTAGAATGTTATTTTACGGCGTTAGCTTTATTGATGAATTTAAAAGGTTAGGGTGGAAGGCATTTTATTTAATCTTCGCCTTATCAGATGAAACCTTTTCTCTCTTAGTAGGGATGAAACAAACGAAGAGAGAAGGTAGTGAACAAGTGATGGTCTATGTCGGGCTCTTGAATCATTGCTATTGGATTTTTGGGACGATTATTGGGGTTGTCATCGGGGAATTCCTTCCGTTTTCAACAAAGGGAATCGATTTTTCAATGACGGCACTCTTTGTTGTGATTCTTGTGAACCAATTGAAAAAGGCCGACCGTTACTTTCCGTTTATTATCGGGGGAATTAGCGCCATTTTCTGGTTAATTCTTGTTGGAAAACAATATTTCCTTGTGTGCGCCTTAGCGACAACGATGATTGGATTAATGGTTATTTTCGAACGTGAGAAACTACAAATGAAGGAGGAAGAAAATGAGTAATACGTATATTTTTCTTGCTCTTATTACTAGTGGAGTCGTGACTTTTGCGATTCGCTTATTCCCATTTCTAGTTCTCCGTAATCAAACGAACTTATCGAGCCGTATACAGTTTATTTCAGCAGTCCTTCCTCAAGCCATTATTACGATTCTAGTCGTTTATTGCTTGAAGGATATTTCGTTTATAAACGCACCATTTGGGATTCCTGAACTCATTGCAGTCGCGATTGTTGTCTTATTGCAATGGTGGAAGGAGAATACTTTGCTTAGTATCTTTGTTCCTACGGTCATTTATATGGTGTTATTACAAGTGATGTAAAAATTAACATATATGTTAATTTCAGCTACCTAGTCTAGAGTTGTATCTAGGTATTTTCTAGCCTTATTTTATGGTAAAATAGAGCTACATTGATTTAGAAAGAGGCACTCTTATGAAATTATTATTTGTTGGCGATGTTGTCGGTTCTCTTGGAAGAGAAATGGTCGCACAATACGTCCCAAAATTAAAGAAAAAATATAAACCACAAATCACCGTGATTAATGGGGAAAATGCTGCCCATGGAAAAGGAATTACGGAGAAGATTTATAAGGAGTTATTACAGGCTGGTGCAGACGTTGTAACACTTGGAAATCATGCCTTTGATAACAAAGCGATTTTTGATTTCATTGAAGATGCCACAAAAATGGTACGACCGCTCAATTATCCAGCAGGCGTTCCAGGAAAAGGAATCGTTTATGTAAAATGTAACGATAAAGAAGTGGCAGTCATTAACTTGCAAGGCCGTGTCTTTATGAATACATTGGATGATCCTTTTGCAAAAATTACAGAGGCGGTTGAAGAAGCTAGAAAGAGAACACCGATTATCTTTATCGATTTCCACGCCGAAGTGACAAGTGAGAAACAAGCCTTGTCTTGGTACTTAGACGGGAAAGTATCTGCCGTCGTTGGAACACATACGCATGTCCCAACAAACGATGCCCGCGTTCTTCCACAGGGGACAGCCTTCCTTTGTGATGTGGGAATGACAGGTCCGTATAACGGAATTCTCGGGATGGAACGCGACATTATTATTACGAAGTTCCTCAATCAATTACCAGCACGATTTGAAGTGGCTGAAGACGATGAAGGTCAATTAAGTGCTTGTTTGATTGATATTGATGATAAAACGGGGAAAGCGAAATCGATTCAACCGATTCGCATCACTCCAGATGCACCATTTTTTGAATAAAAAGATTAGAAAGAGAGTCAGAAATGCCACAAAAAACGAAACACACACCGATGATGCAACAGTATTTTTCGATTAAAGAAAAATATCCTGATTGCTTATTGTTCTATCGACTAGGTGATTTTTATGAATTGTTTTATGATGATGCGATTGAAGCAGCACGACTTCTCGAAATTACACTAACCAGTCGAAATAAAAATGCAGAGGACCCAATTCCAATGTGTGGGGTTCCTCATCATGCCGCAAAAGAATATATTAAAACGCTGATTGAACTTGGAAAGAAAGTAGCCATCTGTGAGCAATTGGAAGATCCAAAGCTAACAAAGGGAATGGTGAAGCGAGACGTTGTTCAAGTCTTGACGCCAGGGACGTATACAGAATACCAAGCGCAAAATCAAAACCATTATTTAGTGTCGATTTTACCGCTTGTTGGAAAACGATTTGCACTGTCGTATGTGGATGTGTCAACAGGGGAATTGAAAGTGACACAACTCGAAAACTTAGAAGAAGTGCGTAGCGAATGCTCAAGCTTGATGTGTCGTGAAGTCGTTCTTGTCGATAGCGATGTGACAGAAGAGCTTCGTCATCTCTTTACAAACATGCAAATCTTAATTTCAACAATCGAAAAAGATGAAATTAATGCCGAAGACTGTACAGACTTAGTCTCAGAACTCGAAGATGAGGCTTCCGTTCGTTGCGTGCAAAATCTACTCAGTTACTTGAAACTCACTCAAAAGAGAAGCTTCTCGCACTTACAAAAGGCGCAAGCGTATCAAAGTGAGTTTTATCTCTCAATGAATTATGAGACAAAACGTAACTTAGAATTAACAACGACCATCCGTGCTAACCAAAAACATGGGTCGCTGTTCTGGTTCTTAGACGAGACGCAAACAGCGATGGGTGGGCGCCTCCTCAAACAATGGCTTGAAAAACCACTTGTATTAGAAGGAGCGATTCAAAAACGCCATGCGCTAGTGGAAACATTAAACCAACATTACTTTGAACGTACAGACTTTATCGAAACATTGAAACGTGTGTATGACTTAGAACGTATTGTAGGGAAAGTATCCTTTGGAACAGCGAATGCTCGTGACCTCTTGCAACTGAAACAAACACTTGGACAAGTGCCAATCTTTAAATCGATTGTCGATAGCTTGGACTCAGAGGAATGGAGTGCTCTTGGAGAAAACTTATTCGATATTCCTGAGTTATATGATTTAATCGACCGTGCCATCGACGAGGATGCGCCGCTTACGATTTCGGATGGAAATATTATCCGTTCGGGATATAACGCGACACTCGATATGTACCGCGATACGATGAAACACGGAAAAGAATGGATTGCCGCGCTCCAACAACAAGAACGTGAGCAAACAGGCATCAGTTCATTGAAGATTAGTTTTAACAAGGTGTTTGGTTATTATATCGAAGTGACAAAATCAAATCTTTCAAAACTCAATAGCAGCCGCTATGAGCGTAAACAAACGCTAGCGAATGCGGAACGTTTTATTACGCCGGAATTAAAAGAAAAAGAAACGCTGATTTTAGAAGCGGAAGAAAAATCAAGCGCACTCGAATATCAATTATTCGTAGAAGTGCGTGAACAGGTGAAACATTACACCGCTCAGTTGCAACAATTGGCAAAAACTGTCGCAACCATCGACGTCTTGCAAGCCTTCAGTGTAGTGAGCGAACGTTATCACTTAGTGAAGCCAACAATTTCGATGAAAAACCGTAGACTCTGGATTGAGGATGGCCGCCATCCTGTTGTTGAAAAGGTCATGGGACAATCAACCTATGTTCCAAACAGCATTTCAATGAGTCCGGACGAGCATATTCTTCTCATTACTGGGCCGAATATGTCTGGTAAATCAACTTACATGAGACAATTAGCGCTCTGCGTGATCTTAGCGCAAATCGGATGCTTTGTACCTGCTAAGAGTGCAACGATACCAGTCTTCACGAAAATCTTTACCCGTATCGGAGCGGCCGATGATTTAATCTCGGGCCAAAGTACGTTCATGGTAGAGATGATGGAGACAAACCACGCGCTTCGAAATGCAGATGAAACAAGCTTGCTATTATTCGACGAAATCGGACGTGGGACTGCTACCTATGATGGAATGGCGCTTGCTGAAGCCATCATCACGTATATTCACGAGCATTTAACAGCGAAAGTATTATTCTCAACGCACTATCACGAGTTAACAAGACTCAGCGAGAAATATGAGGATTTACGCAATGTGCATGTGGGAGCCGTTGAAGAAAATGGCGAAGTGGTCTTCTTGCATAAAGTATTAGAAGGGCCTGCCGATAAGAGTTACGGGATTCATGTGGCGAAACTTGCTGGACTTCCAACAGAGCTATTGAAAAATGCCAGCACGATTTTAAATCATTTAGAAGCTAAAGGGGCAGCTAATGAAAGTAGCACCTTCGTGGAACAAGTATCGCTCTTTGAAGAAGAAACAGAAAGTGTACCTGAATGGGTTCACGAGCTTAAAGGATTAAATTTAATGAGTATGACGCCAATGGATGCAATGAACATCCTGTATAAATGGCAACAAATGGAAAAGGGTGAGTAGTGTATGGGAACAATTAAAGAATTAAGTACATTACTAACAAACCAAATTGCAGCAGGGGAAGTCATTGAACGTCCTTCTTCTGTGGTGAAAGAATTACTCGAAAATGCGATTGACGCTGGAAGTACTCGTATTGAGATTGAAATCGAAGAGAGTGGACTTCGCAAAATTCGCATCCAAGATAACGGAATCGGGATGACGAAAGAAGACGCTCGTATGTCGATTAAACGTCATACAACGAGTAAACTCTATTCGCCAGAACAACTCTTTAGAATCCGTACACTCGGGTTCCGTGGTGAAGCCTTGGCGAGTATTACGGCCGTATCGAAAGTGACGTTGACAACTTCTACCGGAGAAGACAGCGGCGTAGAGTTAAAGATCGAGTCTGGTGAGATTAAAGAAGAAAAGACCGTTCCACCGTTAAAAGGAACGACTTTCCTTGTTGAAGATTTGTTTTATAACACACCAGCCAGGTTGAAATTCGTACGAACACTACAGACGGAATTAGCGCATATTACCGATGTCGTGAGTAAAGCGTCTCTTAGTCACCCAGAAATTGCCTTTATTTTAAAAAATGACGGTAATCTGTTATTACAAACTTCTGGGAAAGGTGATTTGCTACAAGCAGTCGCAGGGAATATTGGGCCAGTGAACGCTCGTAAGATGTTACCGTTTTATGGGGAAGACGAAGATTTCAAAGTTTCTGGATATACGTCGCTCCCAGAACTCACACGTTCGAACCGCAATTACTTATCGATTTTCATTAATGGACGACCAATCCGCAATATGGCAATTGCAAAGGCCATTACACTAGGATACGGATCCACATTGATGGTGGGACGATTCCCGATTACGATTATTTCGATTGAAATGGACGTGCAACTCGTCGATGTAAACGTGCATCCAACGAAACAAGAAGTTCGAATCAGTAAGGAACAAGAACTCTCACAGGTGATTCAAAAAGCCATTAGAGAGGCAATACAGGGCGTACAACGCATTCCTGAATCGATTGAAGACTTGTCCTTCAAACGTAAGGAAAACCGTGTAGAAGCTCCAAAACCAGTCCAACAAACTTTGAAATGGCAATTGAAGACACCAATTGTGGAATCGCCACGTGTAGAAAAGCCTTCGTATACTGAAAATGTAAGAGAAGAAGTGGAAGTTTTACCGGGCGATGATTCTCCTGTTCAAGCTAGTCAGCCAGTTGAACCTGTGGAACAAGAAGAACTCGTGGACAGCCACGATGACCATGCAGACTACTTGAAGTTGGCTGAGAAAATCGACACTCAACCATTAGAAAAAGAATTCCCAGAATTGCATTATTTTGGACAAATGCATGGGACATACTTATTTGCACAAAACGAAAAAGGCTTGTATATGATTGATCAACATGCCGCACAAGAGAGAATCAAATATGAACAGTTTAAAGTGGAGATTGGTCAAGTAGGTAGGGTCAGTCAACCATTGATGGTGCCAATTTTGCTAGAGTTCTCGAAGAAGGACAGTGTGAAGTTGGAGGAACGATTACCTCTTGTAGAGGAGTTTGGAATCGAGATGGAGCCATTTGGGCAAAATACATTCCAAATTCAATCGCATCCAGCGTGGATTAAGAAAGGGCAGGAGAAGGCGATTATCGAAGAAATTATCGATTTTATCTTGGCCGACGAGAAGATTACGGTTGCTAAATTAAGAGAAGCTACAGCGATCATGATGAGCTGTAAAGGTTCGATTAAAGCCAACCATCATTTAAGTGAATGGGAAGCACGCCAGTTATTAGTGGATTTGGCCAAATGTAAAAATCCTTATAACTGTCCGCACGGCAGACCCGTACTCGTTCATTTAACGAATAAGGACTTGGAACACCTCTTCAAGAGAATTCAAGATCCACATCAGTCGAAACGACAACAATTTGAATAGGAGAAACCACGATGGAATTTTCAAAAGAAGAACTAAAAAAACGATTAACAGAAATTCAATATGAAGTGACTCAAAACGAAGCCACAGAAAGACCTTTTTCAGGAGAATATGATGATTTCTATGAAGATGGAATCTATGTTGATATTGTAAGTGGGGAACCACTCTTTAGCTCAAAGGATAAATTTGATGCAGGATGTGGTTGGCCATCATTTTCAAAACCAATTGAAAATACAACACTAACGGAAAAAGACGATTACAAACTAAACCGTAAGAGAACAGAGGTTAGAAGTGGTCAAGCGGATTCGCATTTAGGACACGTCTTCGAAGATGGTCCAAAAGAACTTGGCGGACTCCGTTATTGCATCAATTCTGCATCTCTACGCTTCATTCCAGTCGCTAAACTAGAAGAAGAGGGATACGGAGAATTTCTTCAATATTTTAAATAAATTGAACGAAGCTATCGCATTTTGCGATAGCTTTTTTATTTATTTTCGTAATTTTGTCAAAAAACGGGAAAAATTCAGGAAGATTGGAAGGTGGAAAAACTATTTAGTTTCATCTAAAGTTCATTGACTATCAGATTAATGACGTGTAAAGTGAATTAGAAAGCAATTTTAAGTGATTGTTAACCTGTTACAAAAGGTTGAAAGCATTTTACACGCACGAATAATATCGACGAGAGAGTTGGTAGTGAGATATGAATCTTACTATCCATTTTTTATTTTATGGACGGTCAGAAGAAGTTTTCACCATTTGCTAGCCTCAAAGATATTGTTTTAAAAATGAATAGGAGGAATAAATTTGAAAAAAAGACAACCAAATGAAACGAGAAGAGTTTATAGTATTCGTAAAACTGCAGTTGCTGGGGCTGCGTCTGTTTTAATTGGAACTTTCGGATCGATGATGTTACCAGCAGTATCTGCAGAAGAAGTGACGGATACGACTACAAAGATTACGTATAAATACGTCCAGTACGATAAGTTGTCTAGTGAAGAAAAGGCTAATCTTGTCAGTCAATTGCCAGAGAAAGTCACACAAAATGCAACGTACTATCTTATCTATAGCCCAAATGCTGGACAAGAACTCCCTCAAACAGGAGCATCCTCTTTAACATTTCCAATTCTTCTTGGAGCGAGCTCTTTAATCATTGCCGTTCAAATACTTGAGAAAAACAAAAAGAAAAAACATGTGATTTCATCCATTTTATTAGTCACTGCGGTAGGTGGTAGTTTACTGACAACAACGGTCGATGCCGTTACAGCTAATTTTGATTCACTCACAAAGACATATACCCTTCATGTAGGCGATGAAATGCCTGAAGGAAGGTTAGCAATTGATGGATTTACCTTTGTTGGGGCGATTGAAAAAGAAGTGTCACCAGCGACTGCATCTTCTGCAGTCGAGACAACAATTATTCCAACGACAGATGAAACGACTCAAGTAACAACACAAGAAGCAGTAACAACAGAGGCTGTCACAGAAGCAACGACACAAACTGCATCGACAACTGAGAGTACAACCGAAGTGACAACTGCCAGTCCAATTGTAAATGCTACTCCTGTATCACTCGTACCAGAAGCCCCTTCAACAACCGAGGCTCCTTCTACCACAGAAGTGTCGTCTACAGAAACACCGTCAACAGAAACTGAGACAACACAAGCACCAACAGAGACTACAACAACCACGACAACTACAGAAGAGGAAAAAGTAGTCATTCCTGAAAATGTGCTAGTGTCAGAAGTGGACAAAAAAGAAACTATTCTAAGCGAAGTAGATTCACCGATTTCTTCAGAGGATCGTTCTAATATGAAACCAGATGAGGCTCCAGTTTACGGTGCAGTCGTTGCTGAAGAAAAGAAATTCAAAGAATATACAAATGGAGACGGTAAAAAAGTGGAAGAACTTGAAGTCCACGAAAATAAACCGGTTCAACCAGGAGTGGAATATATTGCAGATCCTGAACTTCCATTTGGGGAGACAAGAGTCGAACAAGAAGGAGAAGCTGGAGTATATACCGAGTTATACGACGTGAGAAAAGAAGATGGCGTTGTTGTAGATAAGTCTTTAAAAACGATGCATTCAACGCATAGAAATAAACGTGTGCGTATCGGTGTAAAAAAAGAAGCTCCAGGAAAGAAACAAACCATTCAAGAAAATGTAACACTGAAAGCCGGTGTGCAATATGTGGAACAGCCAGAACTTGAAGTCGGCAGACAAAACACGTTGAAAGTAGGAAAAGATGGAAAACGCACAAGCACCATCGAAATCCAATTGAATGCCGCGGGTGAAGAGGTTTCTCGTAAAGTCATTCAAGTAGATCAAACTCCAGCAGAAGATGCGGTGATTGAAATTGGAACGAAGAAAGCAGAAAACATTCAAAATAAAAATGATGTGGATGTTTCTAAATTAACTCCGTATCGTGATGGAGAAGAGCATAACGAAATGAAGAAGAGTTATGATCATAATGCGGTGCTTAGTGATCCAGTCTCTGTTCGCCAAGGGTTTGTTGTAGGAACAGATATTCCAATTCAATTTTCATTTGCGAATACACAAAATACACCACAAGCGTTAACGGCCCAAGTGGATGTTTATCATTTGAATGAGCAAGTGGGGCAAACGTTACGTAAGACGGTTCTTGTCCGTGCGCAGGATACAGTAAATGTAGCGGATGATGCCGAGCTTCAAAAGACCTTTACGATTCCCGGTGCGTGGTTGAAAGACTACACTGGTTATACAGTGAAAGTGTCTGTGAAGAATCAAGAAGGTTCAACGTTGGAATTTAAGACATTGGGTCTTGCAGTAGAAAGTGATTGGACTAAATTTCCTCGTTATGCGGCGATTGCTGGCTCACAAAATTACGGAAATAGTATGATTGATGATCCCGCATTGAAAGCAAAATATGCTGAGGAATTTGATGAATTGAAGAATATGCATATTAATGGGCATTTCTACTACGATGTGTATAAGAATCCAACGGATCCACTTCCAGCAGGTGACCAAATCTTGAATCAAGAATGGAACTGGTGGACGCATTCGAAGATTGATCCTAAGGTGTTACGTGAATTAGTTGACCAATCTCATAAAGATGGTGCAGTAGCTCTTCTTTATAACATGATTAGTGCGCGTAGTAACTTTGACGATAAGATTCCGGTCGGTGATGAACATCTTGTTTACAATTACGAAAGTGGCTTCTTCGGAGACAAAGGGACTCCAATGCGTAATCCAATGCTTAAGAGTCCGTATGAAGATAAACTTAGAGTCTTCCAAGAATACTTCAATCCAAAGAGCAAAGGTTGGCAAGAGTTTATTGCAAAACGAATGGCTGAAGCGATGAAGACTGGTAATTTTGATGGTTGGCAAGGAGACACGATTGGTGATACACGCGTAACGGATTATGACAATCGCAATACGAATGATTTCGATAAATCGTTCTTGATGTCCGATACATTTGTTGATTTTGCTCGACGCATGAAGGAACTCATTCCAGATAAATACTTTACGTTAAATGCTGTTGGTGGACAGGGGCTTCGTGACCTTGCACGTGAGGGCAATCAAGACGTTGTTTATGCAGAAATTTGGGCGAATGGCGATGTGGATGATAATAAGACTCAAACGGGACGATACCATACAGAATACGGCGATTTGAAACGTCTAGTGGACCAAGTTCGTGCCGAAAGCGGAAAATCTCTCATCGTTGCGGCTTACATGGAGCTTCCAGGGGATGAAAATAAATCAGGTCAAGACGAATACTTCAATACAGATGCGGTGCTACTAGTAGATGCAACCGTTGCAGCTTCTGGTGGCTATCATATGACGGCTGTTGCTGGAGGAAACTCTAAGCATGAATTTGGTGTTGGTGTACTAGATGCGCCGTATTATCCTAGTCAAGGGTTGAAGGTTGGCGAAGAATTAAATCGTCGTCTTTATAACTACCAACAATTTATTACAGCATATGAAAATATTCTTCGTGGTGATGGGGTAGAAAACGATGATGTCTTAGCGAAAGTTTACGATAAAAACCAAAAACAACTTTCGTATGATGATAATAATGATCCGATGAAGTCAGGAATCTACGGTGACCAAGTATGGACCTTTACGAAGAAAGGGCCAGGATTTAAAGTGGTTCAAATGATTAACTGCTTAGGCATTAATACTGATTGGACCAATAAAGAAGGAACTTCTGCAAAAAATGGTAAGTCACCACGAGCAGAGCAAGAATTAACATTAACGTATCCGCTGCACGGATTGACGAAAGAACAAGCGGAATTAAAGGCGAAAAATGTATATATTGCTTCTCCTGATGAATGGGCAAAAGGCCAAATGCTAAAAGCGGACGCTGAAGTAAAAATGCTTGATGATGGGGAGTATACTTTAGTGATTAAAGTTCCTGAATTAAGACTTTGGAATGTCGTTTATATTCCAGAGTAATTCATTAATATTCAAGCGTCGATCTTTATAACGCCAAGAAAACCGAGGTTTTGGCCTCGGTTTTTTTGATCCTATCTGACTTTTTATGAACGTTTTATTGCAGAATGAACATAAAAAATGGTAAAATAGAGTACTCGATGATGAGTTATGATCAATATTCGAGTTGAAATAGTCAAATAAATGTGGTTATGAACGTTTTGGATTAGTAGAAATACGGTCTAGAAACAGGAATATTTCCTAAAGAAAAGCGAAATACATCAAAACAATGACCGTTTTAGTGATTCTTCTTGACACTCGTAAATAGGTATGGTAAATACTTGGCGGTAAATAAAAGAAGGATTTTTGAAACGCCATTTTCGAATTTCTTTAGAAGCCAAAAATAAGAAGGGAAGACAAATACACATGACACAATTTGATACACCAGAATACTTAGCAAAAGTGGATGCTTGGTGGCGTGCAGCGAACTACATTTCAGTAGCTCAAATGTACTTAAAAGATAACCCACTTTTACGTCGTCCAATCCAAAAAGAAGACGTTAAACTTCATCCAATCGGACACTGGGGAACAATCGCAGGACAAAACTTTATTTACGCACACTTAAACCGTGCTATTAATAAATATGACTTAGATATGTTCTACATTGAAGGACCAGGTCACGGTGGACAAGTAATGGTTTCTAACTCTTACTTAGATGGATCTTACACAGAGTTATACCCACAAATCACTCAAGATGAAGCAGGGTTCAAACAATTATGTAAAATCTTCTCATTCCCTGGAGGAATTGCGTCTCACGCGGCTCCAGAAACTCCTGGTTCAATTCACGAAGGTGGAGAATTAGGTTACTCATTATCACATGCTACAGGTGCTGTTTTAGATAACCCTAACGTAATTGCAGCAGCAGTTATCGGTGACGGTGAAGCAGAAACTGGTCCTTTAGCAGCTGGTTGGTTCTCAAACACATTCATCAACCCAGTTAACGATGGTGCAGTATTACCAATCCTTTACTTAAACGGTGGTAAAATCCACAACCCAACTATTTTAGCTCGTCGTACTGATGAAGAATTAACTCAATACTTCAACGGTTTAGGATGGGATCCAATCTTTGTAGAAGGAAATGATCCTAAAGAAGTTCACCCATTAATGGCTGCTAAATTAGATGAAGCTATTGAAAAAATCCAAGCAATTCAAAAAGAAGCTCGTTCTAAGAGCGCTGAAGAAGCTACAATGCCACATTGGCCAGTATTAGTAGTACGTACTCCTAAAGGTTGGACAGGTCCAAAAGAATGGAACCACGAACCAATCGAAGGTGGATTCCGTGCTCACCAAGTTCCAATTCCAGTATCAGGAGAAGCTATGGAACACATCGATGCATTAGTTGACTGGTTGAAATCATACCGTCCAGAAGAATTATTCGATGAAAATGGTAAATTAGTTGAAGAAATTGCTGCAATTTCTCCAAAAGGCCCACGTCGTATGAGCATGAACCCAATCACTAACGCAGGTGTTGTAAAACCTATGGACATTACTGATTGGACTAAACATGCAATCGATACATCTAAACCAGGTGCTATCCAAAAACAAGATATGATTGAATTTGGTAAATTTGCTGCTGACTTAGTAAAAGCAAACCCAGATAACTTCCGTATCTTTGGACCAGACGAAACTAAATCTAACCGTCTAAACGAAGTCTTTAAAGCAACTAACCGTCAATGGGTTGGTCGTCGTGACGAAAGCTACGATGAATGGATTTCACCAGTTGGTCGTGTAATCGACTCACAATTATCAGAACACCAAGCTGAAGGATTCTTAGAAGGTTATGTATTAACAGGTCGTCACGGATTCTTCGCATCTTACGAATCATTCTTACGTGTAGTTGACTCAATGATCACTCAACACTTCAAATGGTTACGTAAATCTAAAACTCACGCTCCATGGCGTAAAAACTATCCATCATTAAACTTGATTGCAACATCAACAGTGTTCCAACAAGACCACAATGGATATACTCACCAAGATCCAGGTTTATTAACACACTTAGCTGAGAAAAAACCTGAATTCGTTCGTGAATACTTACCAGCGGATACAAACAGCTTAATGGCTGTTATGGCTGAAGCTTTAAGTTCAGAAGATAAAATTAACTTAATCGTTTCTTCAAAACACCCACGTCCACAATTCTACTCAGTAGAAGAAGCTAAAGAATTAGTTCGTGAAGGTTACAAAGTAATTGATTGGGCTTCAACAGTGAAAGAAGGAGAAGAACCAGACGTAGTTATCGCTGCTGCAGGTACTGAACCTAACTTAGAAGCATTAGCAGGTATTTCAATCTTGCACAAACAATTCCCAGAATTGAAGATTCGTTTCATCAACGTAGTAGATATCTTGAAATTACGTTCTCCAAAAGTTGACCCTCGTGGTTTATCTGATGAAGAATTCGACAAATTATTTACTACTGACAAACCAGTTGTATTCTGCTTCCACGGTTATGAAGGTATGATCCGTGACTTATTCTTCGATCGTCACAACCATAACGTTCATATCCACGGATACCGTGAAAACGGAGATATCACAACTCCATTCGATATGCGTGTATTATCTGAAATGGACCGCTTCCACGTTGCTAAAGACGCTGCAGTTGCTGTATACGGCGACAAAGCTAGCGAATTTGCTGCGAAAATGGACGAAACTGTGGAATTCCACCACAGCTACATCCGTGAACACGGGGAAGATATTCCTGAAGTTGTGAACTGGCAATGGGAAAACGTGAATAAATAATTCATCTAACAGGGTGCCTCAGAAATGAGGCACTCTTTTTTGTGCTGGGAATAATAAAATATAATAAATGATTACTGCGGAACCTTCGGTTTCTGTAATAATCGCTGTAGTGGGGTACCGGTTCGAGCCTAAGG